>CAYGOG010000008.1:1086-17166 GCA_964351415.1 uncultured bacterium
TTTGGATGCTCAGCACCTGACGTCGATCGGCATTGGGTGCATCATCGGAGCCGGGATTTTCGTGATCACGGGACAAGCCGCCGCGGTATATGCGGGGCCAGCCATTTTAGTGTCGTTTGTGATCGCCGCGGTGATTTGTTGGTTTGCAGGACTTTGTTACGCAGAACTGGCGTCGATTATCCCCGTTGCGGGGGGCTCCTATTCATACGCGTATGTGGCGATGGGGGAGTTGCCCGCTTGGGTGGTGGGGTGGACGACGATCATTCAGTATCTGGCATCGGCGTGCACGGTGGCGGTGGGCTGTTCAGGCTATTTTGTGGGGACGTTGCGGGATTTTGGGTTGCCGCTCTCGGAGATGTGGACGCGGGCACCGCTTGCGTATGACTTGGAGCAGGGGTGGGTGAGCACGGGGGCGCTGCTCAATGTGCCGGCCATTGTGCTGGTGGCGCTTGTGGGGACGTTTGTAGCTGTGGGGATTCGCGCGGCGGCCCGCTTTAACAACGCGATGGTGTTCATCAAGCTGGGCACGATTGCCGCGTTTATTGTGCTGGGTGTTTGGCACATCCACCCTGAACATTGGGTGCCGTTTATCCCGCAGAACACGGGCGTCTTTGGAGAGTTTGGGTGGAGCGGCATTTTGAGGGCGGCGGGGTTGGCCTTTTTTGCCTACAACGGCTTTGATACGGTCGCGACGATGGCCCAGGAGACGGTGCATCCACAGAGGGATTTGTCGCGGGGTATTTTGGGGGCGCTCGGTGTGAGCACGATCGCCTATTTGCTGACCATTGTGGTGCTGACCGGCATTGTGAGTTACACGCAGCTCAATGTCCCGGACCCGATGTCGATTGCGCTGAACGCGATGGGCAAGGACTACTTTTGGTTTGCCTTTGTGGTGAAGGTTGCGATCATTGCGGCGTTGATTTCAGTTGTGTTGACATTGATCTTGGGGCAGTCGCGGATCTTCATGACGATGAGCCATGACGGCTTATTGCCGAAGCTCTTGGGCAAGGTGAGTCGGAAAACGCAAACGCCGCTTGTGACAACGGTGTTGATTTCTCTCTTTGCCATGGCGATGGCGGGGTTTTTCCCAGTCGATATTTTGGCGCAGTTGGTGTCGTTTGCCGTGCTGTTTGTGTTTGGGATTGTGTGTCTGGGCGTATTGCGTTTGCGGAGCACGCATCCGGAGTACAAGCGGCCGTTCCGCGTGCCGTTTGCGCCCTATCTGCCGATTTTGGGCGCCGCGGGCTGTTTTGGGCAGATGGCGTTTCTGCCGGCGACCACGTGGGCGCAATTTGGCGCCTGGCTGCTGTTGGGGTTAACCGTCTACGCTGTCTATGGGTATCGCCATAGCAAGGCGCGCTAAAAACGTTACTTAGTATGGATGTGAAGAATGACCCGAGTGATCACCATCCCTGATCTGCGCAGGCTGATTCAAGAGATTTCACTACAAGACTTTATGCGCATGCTGATCGAGCAACTGCAGCGGGATTTCTCCCGCTGGCATGAATTTTCCCGCTCGCCGCGCCATGCAACGCACTTTGCGCATGGGGTGATTGAATTGATGCCTATTTCAGATCAGACCTATTACACATTTAAGTATGTGAACGGTCATCCGGGAAACCCTGCGCACGGAAAATTGAATGTGGTGGCTCTGGGGGTCCTCGCCGACGTCTCTTCGGGATATCCCCTGATGGTTTCTGAGATGACTCTACTCACTGCGCTCCGCACAGCGGCAACTTCAGCCCTTGCCTCGCGTTACCTGGCTCCCAAGGGAGCCAAAACGTTTGGCATCATAGGCACAGGAGCTCAAAGCGAATTTCAGGTGCTCGCTCACCATGTGGCGTTGGGAGTAGATGAGGTGTACTATTACGATCTCGATGCGCATGCGATGGAGAAATTCGCGCGCAATCTAGCTCCCTATTCTCTCGCGTTGCATCGCTGTAGCAATAGCTCCGAAGTGGCGGCAAAAAGCGCGATTTTAACGACTGCTACAGCGGCCAAAACAAAGACACAGGTTCTCTCCGCCGCGCAAGTCAAGCCGGGCATTCACATCAATGGAATCGGAGGGGATTGTCCGGGGAAAACGGAACTCGATCCGCAGCTGACGGGGAGATGCAAAATTGTGGTTGAGCTCATCGAACAAACGCGCATTGAAGGGGAGATCCAAAACCTTCCTGCGGGGGGTGTCTATGCGGAACTCTGGGAACTTGCATCGGGGAAAAAGCCGGGACGCACTTCTGCGGATGAGATCACGCTGTTTGATTCGGTGGGATTTGCACTCGAGGATTACAGCGCACTTCGCCTTGTGCACAAATTGGCAGAGACTCACTCATGCGGTCAACAGCTAGAGCTGATCCCTGAGTTGCAGGATCCGAAAGATTTGTTCAGCCAGCTTACTTGATGAAGGCCCGAGTTTACCGGATCACTTTCTTTAGGATTTCAAAGGCGCACGCCCGCGTTGTGTGACGAGGATCCCGCGACGGGTTGTACTCTGAAAGTTCAAATGCCCTCAATTTCTTCTGATGCGCAATCAGATCCAGCGCTTCAAGCAGGTCTTCGAGCGTAAGTCCTCCAGATACCGGACTTCCCACCCCGGGCGCCGCCGACGGATCCAGCACGTCTAGGTCCAGACTTACGCCGAATCCTTCCACATCGCGTGTCACATGAGCAAGGGCTTCGCTGACCACTTCTTTCAGCCCCCGATCACGCACCTCTTCGATTTCGAACACCCGCACATTCAATCGCTTGAGCAGAGCTCGTTCCCCCGCTTCAGCGGAGCGCGTGCCGATCAGGGCCACGTGCTCTGGCAAAAGAATGGGCGCCGCCTGCGTCAACTGGCAGAGCTCTTTGGGTCCATGTCCTAAAAGAGCCGCAATCGGCATCCCATGCCATGCGCCCGAGGGGCTGGTCTGAGGGGTGTGAGCATCCATGTGAGCGTCAATCCAGAGCAGGCCCAGTGGCACGCGTCCAAGCCCCTGATAGACTCCATTCCAGACACCTACTGCGTTACTGTGATCTCCCTCGAGAACAATAGGGAATTCTCCGTTTCGCATCGCCCGTTGCACTGTGTCCGCAATCCGGCCATTGATTTGCTGGATCATGGGGAGTGCTTGATCAAGGGGGATATTCTTATATTTCTCCCGCTGTTCTGGAAAGAGCAGAGTGAGCTCCGCAATAGCCGCTCCATGTTCTTCTAGAGTGTGGATGATGTCTGAGCGCACCAGATCTTCAGGTCCCTCTTCGCAAGATCGGATCTGCGCTCCCCATCCTGAGCAAGCGCCAATCACAGCATATGTCCGTTTTAGACCCATGCTTGTCTCGTAGCACGGAGGGGCCGTTCCTAGCAATGGCTAGAACTCGAGGACCACTTTGCCGCACTCGCCCCGCTTGATCAGGGCAAAAGCTTGCTCGAACTGGTCGACCGGCAAAGTGTGGGTGACGACGCCAGAGACGTCGAGGCCCGACTGGAGGAGGCGGATCATCTTGACCCACGTTTCATACATCTCGCGTCCGTATATCCCTTTGATTGTAAGGCTCTTAAAGATGATGCGGGTCCAGTCGAGCGGCGCGCCGTCGGGGAGGATTCCGAGGAGTGCGATGCGGCCGCCGTGGTTGAGTGCTTCGACCATTTGGGCGAGCGCTTGGGGGCTGCCCGACATCTCGAAACCGACGGCAAACCCTTCGGTCATCTTGAGCTTTTGGGTGAGCGCGGCGAGTTGCGAGGGGTGGCAGGTGTGGTGGACGCCGCAGGTGCGGGCGAGGGTGAGGCGATAGGCGCTGAGGTCGGTGAGGACGACGTGGCGCGCGCCGATGTGCTGCGCGATGAGGGCGGCCATGATGCCGATGGGACCTGCGCCGGTGATGAGGACGTCTTCGCCGGTGATGTCAAAGGAGAGGGCCGTGTGGGTGGCGTTGCCGAGAGGGTCGAGGATGGCGGCGACGGTATCGGGGATTTCTGGGGGGAGGAGGATGGCGTTTGAGGCGGGAAATGCGAAATATTCGGCAAACGCGCCGGTGCAGTTGACGCCCCAGCCACGGGTGTGGGAGCAGTGGTGGAGGCGGCCGCAGCGGCAGTTGCGGCAGAGAGAGCAGATGAGGTGTCCTTCACCTGCGACGCGGTCGCCGGGTTTAAATTGGGTGACGTGGGAGCCAACGGACTCGACGATGCCGAAAAACTCGTGGCCGGTGGTCATGGGGACGGGGATGGTTTTTTGCGCCCACTCGTCCCAGTCGTAGATGTGGACGTCGGTGCCGCAGATGGCCGCTTTCTTGACGCGGACGAGGAGGTCGTTGGGGCCAGGGGCAGGTTTTGGGGCGTCGTAGAGGGAGAGGCCAGGGGCACGGTGCAGTTTACCGAGAGCTTTCATGAAGTAAGGAGTCCTGTGTTGCGGCCGACCCGTTCAAAGGCGGCGAGGGCGTGGTCGAGGTGGTGTCGGCTGTGAGCGGCCGACATTTGGGTGCGGATGCGCGCTTGCCCTTGCGGAACGACCGGATAGGAAAAGCTGACGACATAGACCCCCTCAAGCAGCATTTGTTGGGCGACGAGGGCGGCGAGGGGGGCGTCAAAGATCATGACCGGCACGATGGGGTGTGTGCCGGGGAGGATGTGGAAGCCGAGCTTGGTCATGGCGGCGCGGAAGTAGGCCGTATTTTGATGGAGGCGAGTGCGCAGGTCGGCGCCCGTTTCGAGGAGGTCGAGCACTTTGAGCGAGGTGGCGGTGATGACAGGGGCCAGGGTGTTGGAAAAGAGGTAGGGGCGGGAGCGCTGCCGGAGGTACTCGATCGCTTCTTTGCGGCCGGTGGTGTAGCCGCCCGAGGCGCCGCCAAGCGCCTTGCCGAGAGTGCCGGTCATCAGATCGATGCGGCCCATGACGCCGCAGTGTTCATGGGTGCCGCGGCCATTTGCGCCCATAAAGCCGACTGCGTGGGAGTCGTCGACCATCACGAGGGCGTCGTACTTGTCGGCAAGGTCGCAAATCTGCGCAAGCGGGGCGATGTGGCCATCCATGCTGAAGACGCCATCGGTTGCGATGAGGCGGGTGCGGCATGATTTAGCCTCTTGGAGACGCGCCTCGAGCTCTTGGAGGTTGCAGTTGGCGTAGCGGAACCGCTGGGCCTTGCAGAGGCGGATCCCGTCGATGATGCTGGCGTGGTTGAGGGCGTCGCTGATGATCGCATCTTCCTCGCCCAGGAGGGTTTCAAAGAGGCCGCCGTTGGCGTCGAAGCAGGAGGAATAGAGAATCGCATCGTCAAAGCCGAGAAAACGGCTGAGGCGCGCTTCGAGTTCTTTGTGGATGGTTTGGGTGCCGCAGATAAAGCGGACGGACGAGAGGCCAAACCCGTAGGCGGCGAGAGATTGTTGCCCAAATTCGATCAGCTGGGGATGGTTGGAGAGGCCGAGGTAGTTGTTGGCGCACAGGTTGATCACAGGCTTGCCGCCGTTGACCTTCACCTCGGCTTGCTGGGGGGTAGAGAGGACCCTCTCAGACTTGTAAAGTCCCGCCTTGCGGAGCTCTTCCAATTGGCTGGACAGGCGAGCATAGAAATCCTTTCGCATGGAGATATTTTCAAGAGTTGGGTCGATCTTGTCAATTGAGAGAGTTGAACCTCTCTCGCCTGAAGGCGAGAGATTCTTGTTTCAACGCTCTCCTTAAGGAGTAGCTCCACAAGCTTTTAAGACCGACATCCCGGCGGCCTTTTCGAGGATCGCACTATTGAGATCCCGATCGATGTTCATCGAGCAGTTCCCGCAGCGATATTCTCTGTCTCCAAGTCCCAGCTTTTGCCTATGCCCGCAGGAGCTACAGGTCTGGGTACTGGGAAAGTACTTGCCTGTCTCCACGAAGTATTTGCCTCTTTCCCGGGCCTTGTAGGCAAGACACCGGAGGAAAAAGCGCCAACTTGCATCGGCTATGGCTCTGGATAGGCTGCGCGTCCCTGTTTCGAGAAGATTTACGATGTCCAATCCTTCCACACAGATGATGTCGTGGCTCTTGACGATCTCTGTGGAAAGTTGATGGGCAAAATCTTCGCGGCAACGTCGGATGCGGATATGCAACTTGGACAGTTGTAGTTTGGCTTTAAGCCAATTTTTGCTCCCCTTGACCTTTTTGGAGAGCCTCTGAGAGAGGACTCGTAGCCGCGGGAGGTAGTGATTGAAAAATCGGGGGTTATCGATATGTCTTGCGATATTGTGAGGGCCGGAGGCGGTAGTCGCAAAAGACTTAAGGCCCATGTCAATGCCCACAGCTTTCTCTTCGGAAATAGGGGCCGGAACCGGATCGGGTGTTTCGATTTCGCAAGAGAACGAGACATACCAATGAGTCCCCTCGCGAATGATCGTCGTTTGTTTTAAGAGTCCTTCGATCTCTCGGGATTTGCGAAAACGAACATAGCCTATCTTGGGTAAGTAGACTTGGGGCCCTTCAACATGCACGCCTTGAGGATACCGAAAGCTGTCGCGGAGGCCTTTGCATTTGAAACGGGGGAACCCCGGGTTTCTCCCTTTTTTCACATTTTGAAAGAAGTTCTGGAACGCTGTATCCAGATTCTTGAGCGCTTGCTGTAAGACCTGAGAGTGAATCTCTTGGAGCCAAGACGTTGCCTCCTCTTTTTTGAGAGAAACAAGCTCGTTGTTTTGGTCAAAATAGGAGAGGCTCTTGTTCGTCTCTTCGTAGGCTTTTTTCCGCTGTTCAAGTCCCCGATTGTACAAGAAGCGAGAGGCTCCGGCGAACTGCGCAAACAACTGCCTTTGGCTATCCGTGGGGTCAAGGCGGAATCGGAACCCTTTCTTCAAAAGCATGAGAACATGCTAAATTTGGCCTGTGAAAAAGTCAATTGACACGCGACTTGGAAGAACCTGTGCATTTGGTCTTTGTCACCAAATACAGACATCGTGTATTCACAAAGCAGATCCTCAGCGATTTGAGGCGTATTTTTTCAAGCGTTTGTCAGGATTTCGATGCAGCTCTAGAGGAGATAAGGGGGGAGCATGACTATGTCCATCTTCTCATCACGTATCCCCCGAAACAGTCGGTTTCCAAGCTTGTGAACTCGTTAAAAGGAGTCTCCTTCCGGCTCATTCGAAAGAAAGGGTATCTCTCAATCCAGAAGGCATTATGGGGAGGAAACCTTTGGTCTCCGAGCTATTTTGCTGGATCTTGTGGAGGCGCTCCCATATCTGTAATTCGTCAATATATCGAGAATCAGAAGGTTCCTCAGGGTTAACCGCCAAGGCGACTTACATCTCGGCCGTAAACGGCCGAGTTTTTCGTCGTCCAATGGATAAAAATAACTTGAAAGGCGTAGGATGCTTGGGCGATGAACCTCCGTGTATGGATTGAGCCGTTCTTGTTTCTCTTTGAGCCTTTCTGGAGAACAGAAGTTCCGCCCAGGGCAACGCCGCTGCACATCGCGGCATGGCACGGGCAGATTGCCGAGGTGAAGCAGCTCACGGCCGAGGGCATTTGTCTGCTCAATGAAGTGGATGAGCGGGGCCAGACGGCGATGCACTATGCGGCCCGCAAAGGACATGTGGCGATGATCGCTCTACTGGCCCTTTTGGGCGGGATGCTCAATACGCAAGATCATGCGGGCGCAACGCCGCTATGGGTGGCAGCGGAGGCGGGGCATCGGGCTGCGGTGCTCGTATTAGTCGCCCTGGGCGCGCGGTTTTCGATCGCCAATCGCGCGGGGATTCCCCCTTTAGCCGTGGCGTACCAGCAGGGGTGGATGGGAGTGGTTGCAGACCTGTCCGATCTGGGAGCCCCTCCTGTGGATCGGCGACTTTGCCAGCCGGTGGGGTGGCTGCCCTTTTTGCGCTCTCTGTGGGGAAAGGCGAGCGATTTGACGGAGGCGCAGAGAGCCCTGCGCAGAGAGCGTCTACCCGATCAGCGGGAGATGAATCGGGCGCGCGTTGTAACAGTTGACGAACTCGATTATTTGAGCTAAACAGGAGGGATGCCGCATCATCCGTGGATCGCGCGAGTCAGTATCGGAGTGGCCATGATTCTCGTGGCGCTTGTGGGGCTCGTTGTGACCGACATTCGGGAGACCGCGGGATGGACCTATTGGCGCATCGCATCGATTCTCTACGCGCTGATGGCGCTGTGGCTCTCGTGGTATCTGCGGCGCAAAGAGTCCTCTTTAAGCCCCGTGCAATTATGGCATGAGTTGCTGCATTGGATCGGCTTGATCGGCGCCGTTTTTCTCATCACGTTTTATGTGCACTTGGGGATTATGGGCCGCTTTGAGGCAGGTCTCTTTGTCCTCACGGTGCTCGCCTTTGCCGTCTACCTTGCGGGCATCTACATCGAGCCCACCTTCCTTTCCATCGGCCTCTTTCTCGCGCTGATCAGCGCAGGGGTCGCCTTTTTCGAAGAATACCTTTATGCTTTTGGCTTTATCGGCATGGCGGGAATCGGCGTGATTCTAGCCGGCTGGATCTGGTGGCACAAGCGCAAGAGCCATTGATGAGTACGGTCGCGATCATTCCCTGTTACAACGTCGAGCGCTACTGCGGCGCTGTCATACGCGCGACGCTCCCCCTTGTCGATCGGGTGATTGCAGTCGATGATGGGTCGACCGAGGGAACGAGCGCCATTCTCGATGAGCTGGCACAGGCGCATCCGAAGGCGCTCGTGCTGATCCGCTTTCCCCAGAATCGAGGGAAGGGAAAGGCTCTCCTCGCCGCTTTTCACAAGGCCCTTGCGTGGCACGAGACGCGCTATGTGATTACGCTCGATTCCGACGCGCAGCACAAGCCGGAAGACATTCCCCGTTTGGTGCACGCATTGGAAGAGGGAGCCGACCTGGTCATCGGATCGCGACAAGTGGAGCAGATGCCCTTGCGGAACCGCTTTGCCAATGGGTGGATCACCCGCTTTTTGCGCTGGGTGTACCCCGCAGCGCCCGCCGATACCCAGTCGGGGTTTCGGGGATTTCGGCGCCCGTTTTTGGAGCTGATTGTCCAACAGGTCAAAGGGCGCCGCTATGAGGTGGAGTTCTTGTGCTTACTCTTGGCGTTGGCCGCGGGCAAGACCATTCGGACGGTGCCCATTTCTACCGTCTATCTAAATCGCAACCGATCCTCCCATTTTTCCCCGTTGCTCGACTCGCTGCGGATCTTATGGGTGTTATGGCTACATGTATGTAAGAGGCGCTCATGAACGTATGTTTCTTGGAGCTCAACGAATTTAACCTAGCTCTGCTGGAGGAAGCGACCCGCACATGGCACTTGCCCCACTTGGCGAAGCTCTTGCAGCTCAACCGCGCCGAGACGCACACGGACGACCTCTACGAGAGCGACTTTTTAGAGCCGTGGGTGCAGTGGGTCTCGGTGCACACGGGGGTCCCTTCAAAGAAGCATAAAATCAAGCACTTAGGCGATGTACCCCACCTCGGGACAGACCAGCTGTGGGAGCAGCTCTCCGATCGGGGGATCACAAGCGGCATCTGGAGCCCGATGAACGCGAGCCGCGGCCGCGCCGACAAGTGTCTCTTTTTCCTGCCCGACCCATGGACCGCCTCCGAGCGGGCGTATCCGGAGGAGCTTAACCGATTCCTCGACCCGCTGCGCTACACTTCGCAAAACTACCTGGAGCGCTCCCACGCAACGTTTTTCAAGAAGATGCGCGGATTGTGGCATGTGGTGCGGGAGCGGCAGCTGGTTGGGTTTTGCTTGCGCCGGTTGCCCGGTGTGATCTGGAATGCGCTCCGCTTTGGAGGCGAGCACTTTGTGTTCATCGCATTTGCCGAGGCGCTGACCACCGAGCTATTTTTGCGCTATCGAGCGGAAAAAAGCCCACCTTTTCGCTCCTCTTTCTCAATACGCTGGCGCACTTGCAGCACCACCACTGGCACGAGCCCCACATCCAGGGGAACAAGCGGCTTCAGGTGGGGCTCAAGCAAATCGATGCGATGGTCGGTCGCGTGCTCGATTCCCTCGCACCGGGCACGCGCCTCTATGTAGCCAACGCCCTGTCGCAGATGAATACGCACCATGAGAAACCGTGGGTGCTGTACCGACAGCGCAACCAGGCATCGTTTTTGCACGCCGTGGCGATCCCGTGCGAGCGGGTGGAGCCGCACATGACCCACGATGCACACCTATTCTTTTCATCGGCTGAAGGGTGCCAATATGCATTTGAGCAGCTCACAGGCGCGCAGATCGGCGATCAGCCGCTCTTCCACGTGGAGCGCTACCTACACGATCCGCGAAAGCTCTTCTACAAGCTGATCTTCACCGATCGGATCGCCTCCGATGCCACCTTCACACTCGGAGGGCGCACCTACCGCTTTGCCGCGCTCTTTCAAGAGGTGGTTACCCGGACGGGGCGGCATATTCAAACGGCCCATCTACTCTCGAACCAGCCCTTGCCCCCGAAGCTTAAAAATCACGAGATCGGCGCTCTCATTTTGGAGGCATTTGCGCCGCCTCGGCAAACACCTTTGCAAAGGCCTCCTGCGAGAACAGCTGCGCCCGATCGCTCTTGAGGTAGGCGCGGATCCGCTCGAGATAGCCGTTGTATTCGACCTCGGCCATCGATTGGATCCGCTTGTAAAGGGCCTCCAGCGTCGCAAAGTCGCGCCGATCGATAAAGCAGTCTGACGGCACATACGCCGCGATGTTCGAGGCGCCCCAATAGATCGGCACATTGCCCGCGGCAAAACAGTCGAACATCTTCTCGGTAATATAGCCGGGGAGATCGCGCGAGTTTTCATAGCAGATGCTGAAGCGGTACTGGCGGAGGGTGCCGATCTTGTCATCGACCGGGCCGCGATAGCTCTTCCACTTTGCGGGATCCCACCCATGCCCATAGAATGCAAAGTGGGGGTCCACCTTCTCGAAAAAGGCAATCGCCGCCTCGCGCTCTTTGTAAAGTGAATTTTTTCGTTTGCATGTGAGGTGGCGGGCGACAAGCGTGCAGAGCTTCTTCTCCTCAAAGGGGACGACCGACTCCACCATGGGGCGGAGGACCGGGTAGTGGAACTTAAAAAACTGGACGTTGTCGACGAGGTCGTCGTGCCACGTGTAGATGCGGCTGAAGTGGGCGGTGACCTCTTTCTTGTACATCTTGTGGAGCACATTGGGCGGCTCCCACATGAAGAGCACCATTTTCTCGCGGGGACATCGGGGGAGAACGCCGCTGTTTTGGAGGGCCTCATTGACATTGAAGCAGATCACGCGCGAGACGTCTGCGGAGGGGGGCGCGGCTAACTCGCTGCCGACAACTGTCGTGCCGGGCGCAGAATAGGTCTCAAAGTCGCTGCCCCAGTAACCGACGAGATGCACAACAGCTGCCAATACAAGACACCACATGCCGCACGATCATACCATCAAGAGAAGGCAGGTGGCTAGGATGATTCCGAGCGAGGCGAGGAACATCCCGCGCGCCCACTTGCGGTCGTCCTGTGCCTTAAAACCCCAAAGAGAGAGGGCGACCCAGCCGAGACCTAAGGTAAGGGAGATAGGTCCTATATAGAGGGGCAGGAGGGCCGCTGTGCAGGCAAAGGCGACGGTGTAGAAGAGCATTTGCCGCTTGGTGGCGGGGACCCCCTTGACCAGGGGATAGATCGGGATCGAGGCGGAGGCGTAATCGGGGAGGCGGTAGAGCGCAATGGCGTAAAAGTGGGGCATCTGCCAGAAGCCGACCAAGGCAAAGAGGAGCGCTGCTCCCAGGTCAAAGGTGTGGGTGGCGGCGCAATAGCCCACCACGGGAGGCGCGGCGCCCGCAAAGCTGCCGATGAGGGTGGCAAAGTGGGTCTTGTATTTGGAAAAGCTGTAGGCAAAGACGTACATCGCAAAGCCGCCGAGGGCGAGCGCAACGGTGAGGGGATTGGTGTATGCGATGAGGAGCGCGGTGCCGCCGATGCCGAGGAGCGCGGCAAAGAGAAGCGCATTGCGCACCGAGAGACGGCCTGTCGCAAGCGGGCGGTTGCGCGTGCGGGCCATCTTTTGGTCCGCCTCGCGGTCGATGCAGTTGTTGCACACGCAGGCCGCGGCGATGATGAGACACAGACCCGCGAGGGTGGCGCAAAAGAGGTGTAGATCGAAAGGCCCGCGCGAGGCGAAGCAAAAGCCGGCGCTTGCGGTGAGCGCATTGCCCATGATGATGCCGGGCTTTGTCAGCGCTATGTAGGGCTTCACAGCGTCATGTTGTAGTTGAGGTTGTACATGATCCAAAGCGAGCAGACAACCACGAGAAAGACCACCATGGCCATAAAGCCGAAAAAGAGGAGATTCCAGCGCGGTTTTTTCTCTTGCCCCACATGGAGGAAGAAGATGAGCTGGACGGCTGCCTGCACAAATGCGAGCGGCAGCAGCGCGAAGGTAAAGACGCGGTGGCTCGCGAGAAAGTAGGCCCCGAGCGTGAGGAGAAGAGAAGTGAACAGCGCGATGTACATTACGACGCCCCCATCAGGTAGACGACCGTGAACATAAAGACCCACACCACCACCGAAAACTGCCAAAAGAGGCGGAAGCAGGTGAGGCGGCGCAGCAGCACCTCGTCGATCCCGCGGAGGAACAGTTGCGCCATCAGCGCGGCGAGCCACACGAGCGCAAAGGCGATGTGGAGGCCGTGGGTTCCCACGAGGGTGAAGAACGCCGATAGAAAGGCGCTTCTTTGCCAGGTGATCCCCGCATCGATGAGATGCTGAAACTCAGAGAGTTCCAGCGCGAGGAAGGCGATTCCGATGCAAAACACCAGCGCAAACCAGCTGACTAGAGGTACGGTGCGTCTCTGACTCGCTGCGAGGAGCGCCGGAGCGCATGCAAAGCTGCTGAAGAGGAGCAGGATCGTTTCCGCAAGCGCATGGGGGAGATGGACAATCTCGCGGATGGTGGGGCCGCCAAAGGTGTTCGGCAACAACACCCAATACGCGGCAAAGAGGGCCGAGAAGAGGACCGCGTCGCCCATCACGTAGAGCCAAAACCCGAAGATCGTGGTCTCTTCCACGTTATGCGTATGGCTCATAGGAATCCCACTTTATTGGCTTCTATTTGCGCCACTTCAGCCGCCGAAATTGTGTATTCGGTGTCGGCGTCAAGCCCGCGCAAGATCAAGCACGCGAGCATCCCCAACAAGCCGCCTGCTGCTAGCCACCACATGTACCAGATAATCCCAAAGCCAAACGCGCCGCTAAAAGCCCCGATGAAAAACCCGAGGCTGCTGTTGCGAGGCATGACGATATCCTCATAAGGGGGCGGCTCTTGAGGGGGGGCTTTCGCCTGCTTCTTCACCCAAAATGGGTCGCGCTCCTCTACATGGGGCAGGATCGCAAAGTTATAGACCGGCGGCGGCGAGAAGGTGGTCCACTCAAGCGTCCGCCCATCCCACGGATCGCCCGTGGTGTCGCGATTGGATGCGCGCTCCCGGATGCTGACCCAAACCTGCTGCAGCTGGAAAAACACGCCGGCCGCGATCAGGACAAAGCCGATCGCCGCCACCACAAAGAGGGGAAACCAGCCTGTCGACGGGTCGTAGTGGTCGAGGCGGCGGGTCGCCCCCATAAAGCCGAGCGTGTAGAGCGGCATAAAGGCCAACGTAAAGCCCCCCAGCCAGCACCAGAACGCATAGCGGCCGATCCGCTCGTTGAGCTTAAAGCCCATCACTTTTGGAAACCAGTAGGTAAAGCCCGCAAAGACGCCGAACAGCACTCCGGGCAAGATCATCGAGTGGAAATGGGCGATCAAAAATAGGCTATTGTGGATCTGGAAGTCGGCTGGCGGAATCGACATCAACACGCCCCCCATCCCGCCAATGGTAAAGGCGATCACAAACCCCATAAACCAGTACATCGGCGTCGTAAAGTGGACGCGCCCCTTCATCTTGGTGAAGAGCCAGTTGAACACCTTCACCCCCGTCGGGATCGCAATTAACATCGTCATGATCCCGAAAAAGGCGTTTACATTAGGTCCCGCGCCCATCGTGAAAAAGTGGTGCAGCCACACGATAAACGACAGCACCGTGATCGCGATGATCGCCCACACCATCGACACATAGCCGAAGATCCGCTTCTGCGAGAACGTCGCCACCACCTCCGAGAAAATCCCAAATGCCGGCAAGACCAGAATGTACACCTCGGGGTGGCCCCACGCCCAGATTAAGTTGATGAACATCATCGGGTTGCCGCCCATCGTACTCGTGAAAAAGTGCATCCCCAGCAGCCGATCCAGCGACAGCATCCACAGCGTCGCCGTCAAAATCGGAAACGCAAACACTACCAGCACCATCGCCGCAAGGGACGTCCATACAAAGAGCGGCATCTTCATCAGCGTCATGCCTGGGCAGCGCATCTTGAAAATCGTCGCCAAAAAGTTAATCCCGCCCATCAGCGTACCGGCGCCCGAGATCTGCAAAATCCAGATCCAGTAATCGACGCCGACCCCTGGACTGTACTGCAGCTCCGTCAGCGGCGGATAGCCGAGCCACCCTGCGCCTGAAAACTTGCCCACCACAAGGGACAGGTTCACCATCGACCCGCTGATCGCAAAGAGCCAAAAGCCCATCGAGTTGATAAACGGATAGGCCACATCGCGCGCGCCGATCTGCAGCGGCAAGATCAGATTCATGAGCCCAAAGATCACGCCCATCCCGACAAAGAAGATCATCGTCACGCCGTGCGCCGAGAAGATCTGCTGAAAGTGGGGCGACGACAAATAGCCGTGCGAGTCGCCCACCGAGAGCACCTGTTGCGCCCGCATCATCCCCGCATCGACCAACCCCTTAAAGAGCATCAGCGCCGACATCACCAGGTACATGATTCCGATCTTCTTGTGGTCGAGCGACGTGATCCACTCGCGCCAGAGCCACAGCCACCGCTTCGTCACCGTCAGAAACGCGACCGCGCCCACCGCGGCCAACAGCATCGAGACACCCGCCCCCATCTCAATGGGGTCGTGCTTAAAGGCTTCCCAAGTCAACCGTCCGAAGACGCCGTCCATCACTTCCCATCCATCGGCATCATATACTTCATCACAATTGCGTCGAACAGATCGTCCTGACCTAATTCATACAGGGCAACCGGGTTATACTCGCTCGGTTCCGCCAGCCTCTCATACGACGTTGAGTCGAGCGGTTCGTTGCCCCGCACTTGCTCCACCCAACTCTCATAGTCCTCTTGCGTCGACGACACCGCGGCAAACGTCATCCCCGCAAACCCCTTGCCGCTCAAGTTCGACGAACATCCTCGATACCTTCCCACCTGACTTGCGATCAGGTGCAACTTTGTCCGCATAGCGGGCATCGCATAGATCTGGCCTCCCAATTGCGGAATCCAAAACGAGTTCATCGGCGCATCGGCGGTAATCTCAAAGTTGACCGGCGTCTGCTCTGGAAATTGCACATAATTGACCGTAGCAATGCCCTCTTCCGGGTAGATAAAGAGCCATTTCCACTGCAGCGCGACCACCTGAATGCGTACCGGCTTTACATCGGAGTCAAGCGGCTTAAACGGATCGAGTTGGTGGCTGCTTTTCCACAAAATCACGGACAAAACAGCGACAATGAGGCACGGCAACCCCCACCATACCGCCTCGGCAACCAGATCCTGATCCCATTCGGGCTCATACTTGGCCGCCTGATTGCTGGCGCGGTACTTCCAGGCAATATGGAACGTCAAATAGATGACCGGCACTACGACAATCAGCATCAACACAAAAGCGGTGACAATGAGGTCCCGTTCTTGCCGTGCGACCCAACCCATGGGGTTGAGCACCTGGAAGTTTGCATTTAGGGCAAAGAGAACCGAGAGCGTCACAACTCCCAGACAGACCAGAACGGCAAGCGCGATCTTGGCTTTTTGCATTCAAATACAATTTTGACGGAATCGCGATTGATCGCAATGGAAAAGTAAAGGACTCGGATGGAGGCCGCCCTCTGCGAAAACCTTTAAGCGCCCGCAATACGGCGTAGAATGGCGGGTAGATCGAGCGCTTCGAGCGGCATATTCATTAAGTCGCAACCCGATGTCTTGAATCGCGCCATATCGCGGTGTTCTACTGGAACGTCCCGAAGTGCCCTGCCATCTTGCCGCACAGCTGCTTCGCAGAGGGCTCTGTAGAAGGGTGTATCTCTC
>CAYGOG010000009.1:0-14231 GCA_964351415.1 uncultured bacterium
CCTCCCCTTCTAGCCAGAGTAGTTCCCCCTCTCCCTCTTGAAGCCATGGGAGATCTGGCCCCCGGTACAGCCAGAGTAGTTCCCCCTCCCCCTCCTGAAGAAGACAGTGTAGTCCCAGTTTCAATCGAAAAACGCCTTCTTCTCCTATTGGCAAGCCTCCCGCCAACAGAACATCCTGACGCATTTCGCCTCTCTTTAGAGGCGATTGTTGCGCCCGGAGCCCTTAGTCATACGGATCGCACCCGTTTTCTAAGGAGAGCATTCCAAGAAGCTCTTGAGAACGGCAATAACGTTTATCTCCGCGACCTAATAGCCACAGGGATGATTGACTTTGATCAAACTGCAGCCAGTCTTACGTCGGCTGTCGATAGACGTCAGCCAGACGTGATCAATGCCTTGATCAACACGAGGATGATTGACCCTGCTATGCTCATAACACCTTTTCACTCGGCTTGCGCGTTGGGACATCTAGACACGGTCACCGCCTTCCTAAACACGCGGGAGATTCCCCCTGATCAAATCAAAAACGCTCTTCGCTCGGTTATCTTGAAAGCTCCGCTAGATGTGGTCGAGGCCTTGGTGAAAGCCCTGCGGGAGATTGCCTCTTAAAGCAGATTCAAATATACCGCACGAGTCTCGTCCTCTCTTTTGAGAGACGAGACCTCGGCATTGAGCCAGAGGAGGCTGCCGATAGGCGGTCTGAAATGGGCGGAACGCGGATACTAAACGATAAGCTCCTGTACCCTTGGAGCAGTTTAACGAAAGCAATCCCTACTTACAGCAGTCTATTTTCTCAACTTGTACCGCTGGAGCCTACTGTTGCGCTTTTCAGGCAAGGTAAACGCAATTGTCCCGCTTTGAAGGAGCGCTTGCAACACCTTCTTTAAACCACTTGAAACGTTCTTATGACCTAATTTATTCGCAATTTGAGACTTCGACAGAGGCTCCTTACGAAGTAATTGCAGGATCTCTGATCCTAGTGACTCGGGCCTTGACTCGGGCCTTGACTCGGGCCTTGACTCGGGCCTTGACTCGGGCCTTTCCGAATGAAAAAACAGGGAAGGGAAAAACGTCGTGACAATGGAGTGTTCTCTCTCTTCCCAAGCGGGTGGCGGATTCCCGTTTGTCTTTGACCACTCAATAATGTTCAGCGTCCCTGTCCCCCACTTTTCAATAATTCCCGCTCGATAGAGCACACTTGCAATCAATGGATTCCACGGCTTGGATTCATGGGGGAGAGCTAGCTTTTCTGGGGTCATATCAAAATGAAAAATCCCCGGATTAATCACCTCAAGACGATCTTTATACATGGCAATCGCAACCGATCCTCCGGGAGCGGTATAATCCCGATGGCAGATCGCGTTTGCAATTGCCTCGCGAGTGGCTGAATGTGGATAGAGAGGATAATCTTCGCGAACCATTTTTCCCGGTACGATCTGTCCCGCAATAGGCACATGATCAAATAAAAACAACTCGCTACGTCTTAAAAGATTAAATGCGTTTCCCCAATATTCTCGGTTATCTAAAAAACCAGATAGTCTATCTGATCCTCTGAACTGTGCTAATCGGAGGGAGAGCTGCGGATAACTTGAAATAAGCCGCTCACTCTTGCCATACAGCACAATAGCCGCATTCAAGATCCGTCCTCGATCGATCAGATTAAGTCCGCGAAGAATCGAGTCTGCATCGCTCTGAGCAGGCTGTCGCATGCGCCCTAATTGGACGGCATTTTGAAGAGTTACCTGCATCTCTTCTTGATCTAGATCTTCGATTGTTACCCACTCGGGAGCAAGCTCATTTTCCCATCGACGATGCGAGTGCAATTTGTCTAAAACCCGCTTTTCAAACTCTTCGCGGGGCATTGAGAGAGTTGTAGGACCGTGGCGATAATAAGGCCTCCCATCAAAACAATACGTACCCCGCTTTCCCTCCACTCTTATCACAATAACGACCCGCTCGCGTTCAACCATCACTGTTTTAATATCGGGAAATGCGGGTGGTTCGATCCGGCGTATCTCCAACACAATATCTTCCAACGTTTTCGCAGAAATCTGCTGGCCCAAAATGACACCCTCATCGGATACGCCAAAAAAGATCAACCCACCTAATCCATTGAGCATCGCGCACGCGGTTTTAGCAGCTTCAGTTCTTTGCCCGGTTGATTTTTTGAATTCGAGAAATTCTGATTCGCCTTCTGCAACCCACTTTTCCAATTCTTCGATCAACATGGATAAGCCTCGACTGCAACGAGAATAGCAAAGAACTTATTTCTCAGTGATACGTGCAGTGCTCGGGGAGGCCGCCGGGCTGTCGGCATTTGCAGTCCTGTGGACAGCCGCAGTGGTTGTCTTGTGTGCAGCAAGAATTGCAGGGCGCATCGGTGTCGCTATGGTTGCAGGCGCTGAAGCTCAGCAGAGCGGCCAACATAAAAATCCGTTTCATGACTCTCCTCATTGTTAGAGGTATGGTAGCGCAAAAACGTTTTGCGCGGCATAATTGGCGTGTCCTATGGGCGTTGTTTCATTCGGTCTCTCAGATATCGGCAAAGCGCGGACAAAAAACGAAGATGCCTGGATCGCTTGTCCCGATAGGCAGTTTTGGGCGATTGCCGATGGCATGGGCGGCTATCCCGGTGGCGAGGTCGCCTCGCGCGAGGCGCTACAATGTCTGAAAGAGGGCGTCGCCCAGATCGGGACGGAGCGCGTTGAGGAATTGCTGCAGAAAGCCATCGGCGCCTCGCATCGATGGGTGCTGCATGTCGCGCAAAATACGCCGGGTTTGTCGGGGATGGCGACGACGCTGTGTTGTTTGTTATTGCGCAATGGATGTGCCTATTTAGCGCATGTGGGCGATAGCCGCATTTACCGATTGCGCAATGGCTCGCTAGAACTGCTCACGCGCGATCACTCGCGCTTGGTGGAGTGGTACTTGGGCGGCAAGCTGAAGAAACGGCCCGACAAGCATCTGCTCACGCGCGGCATTGGGTTGGAGAGCGCCTCCCAGAGCGAGCTTGCGGTGCACGGGCTGGAGGCGGGCGACACCTTTTTGCTGTGCAGCGATGGTTTGTCCGACTTGCTGAAGATCGAGGTCATTGAAAAAACTTTACTTGATAGCGCTTCGCCCGAAGAAGCGGGGCGCCGTCTCATCGATGAGGCCAACCGGCGGGGCGGCCACGATAATATTACGGCTCTCGTTGTCCGGTACCAGGGGAAGCTGGTATAGTAATGGGGTGATTTACCTAGATGCCAATGCGACAACTGCGATAGACCCCCAGGTGCTGGCGGCGATGGCGGCTGAATTTGCCGCCGGCCCTGCCAACGCCTCGAGCTTGCACGCCTATGGCCAGCGGGCGCGGGGGGTGTTGCGCAAGGCGCGGGAGACGGTGGCGAGGTGCGTGGGCGCCAAGGCCGATGAGGTGGTGTTTACCTCGGGCGGTACGGAGGCGATGAATGCGCTGATTCGGGGCTTGCCGGCAGGGCATGTGGTGGGGTGTCGGATCGACCACTCGTGCGTGGTCAAGGCGCTGCGCGAACCGGTGAGCTGGGTCGAGGTGGGCCTTTGGGGCGCGCCGCGGGTGGACGATGTGCTGGCGGCGGTGCGGCCCGATACGGTCGCGGTGGTGCTGACGTGGGCCAACAGCGAGACGGGCGTGAAGTTGGATGTGGAAGAGCTGGCTAAGCGTTTGACGGTGCCGCTGATTTTAGATGCGGTGGGCATTGTGGGGCGGGAACAGGTGCTGATGCTGCCAGGGGTCGCTGCAATGGCGATGAGCGCGCATAAGTTTCACGGACCCAAGGGAGTCGGGGCGATGGTGGTGCGGCCAAGTTTGCGGTTGAAACCGCTGATGATGGGCGGACCCCAGGAGAGGGGGTTGCGCCCGGGGACGGAGCCGCTGCCGGAGATTGTGGGGATGGCGGAGGCGCTGCAAAAGGGGAGCGGCCACGTGCGCGAGCTGCGCGACCGGTTTGAAGCGGGGCTGCGGGACATCGCCCAGGTAAACGGCGAGGGGCCGCGGGTGCCCCATGTGTCGAATTTATACTTTCCAGGCGTGGATGGCGAGGGGCTGCTCATGCGGTTGGATCAGATGGGGGTCGCGGCGAGCCACGGGTCGGCGTGCGCCTCGGGTGCATTGGAGCCGTCGCATGTGCTGCTCGGGATGGGCTATTCACGGGAGCGGGTGCGGCAGTCGATTCGGTTTTCGCTGCACCGATTTTTGACGGCGGAAGAGGTGGATCGGGCCATTCAGATTATTCGGACAGCGTGCGGACGCGGAGCGATTTAACGCCTCGGAGAGAGGCTTTGACCACTTTAAATTCATAGGGGTCGAGGGTGAGGGTTTCCCCGATGCCGGGGCGATGCCCGAGTCGCTCGGCCATAAAGTCGCTTAAGGTCTCGCCAGGTCCCGACGGGAGGTGCGCGCCAAATTGCCGGTTGAACTCGGTCACTTTGAGGTCCCCGGGGAGGGTGCGCTCGAGGTGCAATTGGGGCGTTGCGGGGACGGCGAGCCCTTCGGTGCCAAAGAGCTGGTCGATGATCTCGTCGAGCGGCAAGAGGCCCACCGCATTCCCTTCGGGGCCGACGAGGATGGCGAGCGTTTGGTTGTTTTTCCGAAAGAGCTCGAGCACCTCGATCAGCGGCGTCTCAACGGGGACGAGCCACGGCGTGCGGGCGCGGGTAAAGACCTCCTCTGTCTCCTGGCTGCGCAGATAATCGCGTAGGTGGGCGACGCCGACGATGTGGTCGGGGCCGCGGTTGGTGAGGAGGACGGCAAACGAAGCATGGGTGCGCAGCTGGGCCCGCATCTCGCCGACGGTCGCCTGGAACGGCAGACGCGGGAGCGCGGCCACCGGCTCCATCAGGTCGCGGGCGCGCAGCGTTTTAAAGCGGAAGATCTGCCCCATGAGCCGCTCGAGCTCCTCCCCTTCGCTCCGCTCTTCAAAGGCCCGCTGCACCTCGTCGCGCGAGAGGTAGCCGGGGGTCTGCTGCTTGCCTAAAATCAAGCGCGCAATCCCCTGCAAGATCCAGAGGAGCGGCGAGAGGAGGCGGGAGACGATCGCCATCGCAGGGGTGAGGGCGAGCGCCAGGCGGTGGGGCGAGCGGCGCGCCGCCATCATCGGAATCAGCTCGCCAAAGAGGATCACCAGAATCACCTGCGAGAGGGGCGCCCAGTCGGGATCGAGGGAGAGCGCCTCGTAGAAGCGGCGGGCACACTCGGAGCCGAGCTGCAGCGCTGTGTTGAGGCCGAGGAGTGTCGTGCCAAAGAGGCGGCTCGGGTTTTGGATGAGCTGGGAGAGCCAGCGCGCTTGCGCATTGCCACTTGCGACGAGCGCCTCGAGCCGCACGCGGTGGAACGAGACGGTCGCCATCTCAAACATCGCAAAGACGCCCTGGATGAGGATGCAGGCGAGAGCGGCGAGAAGAAACCACATCGCAGTCATACGGGGAGTTTCCTCACGTAGATGCGGCGGATCCGGTTGGGATCGGCTGCAACGATCAAGAAGAGAAATCCGTGAAAGGTGTAGCGAGAGCCGGGAGTCGGGATGTCGCCGATCTGCTCGATGAGCCAGCCGGCGAGGGTGACGTTGTGACCTTGCTGGAGCGCAAGGCCGAAAATCTCCTCAAATGTGGAGAGCTCGAGCTTGCCGCTCGCGATGATCACGTCGGGCCCCGCCCGCATGTAGAGGCTCTCGGCGTCGCGCCGGTCGGAGATCTCCCCCACAACCGCCTCATAGAGATCTTCATCCGTCACAAGGCCCGAGACAACCCCATACTCATCGACGACAAGCGCAATGCTCTCGTTGCGATGGCGCAGCTCGCGCAGGAGCGCCGCGCCCCCCATCGTCTCGGGGACAAAGTACGCCCCCTTCAGAAGCGGGATCAGGTCGCTCCCCTTTTTCAGCCGATTTTGGTGGTAAAAGGCGCGCTTGGCCGAGAGGACGCCGAGCACTTGGTCGACGCTCCCCTGCACCACTGGGACGCGGCTGAGCTCCTCATCGGCAAACAGGTGGATCAGCTGGTCGAGGGGCTCCTCGATGTCGTAGAAGAGGATCTCCTCGCGGGGGCGCATCAGCTCTTTGACGCTCCGCTCCTCGATGTTGAGGGCCCCCTCGGCCAGGCGCGCCTCCTCCTTGCCCAAAATGCCCCTCTCGCGCGACGCGTCGAGCAGGTGTCTGAGCTCTTCGCTGTTCATCGCCGTCTCGCGCCGCAGAAAAAAGAAGAGAAAGCTCGTCAGGATGCCGGTCAATGCGGTCAGGCGCGAGCGGATGGGCGAAAGGAGGCGCGAGATCCAAGAAATGGGCCTTGCCACCTTCTGCGCAATCGCCACATTGCGCGGCAGAGCGAGCGTCTTGGGCAGCACCTCGCCGAAAATCAGCGTGAGGGCCAACGGCACGCCCACGCGGAGGCCCCAGTTGGGGATTTTGTCGAAGATCGTCGAGACGACGTTTTGCACGAGGATGTTGGCTAACACGTTGCAGATTAAAAGGGTCACGAGGAGATCGGCCGGCCGATCCATCAGCTGCGCGATCAGGCGCAAACGGGGATGCGCATCCGTGCGGTAGCTTTTCACCGAGAGGGGCGAGAGGGAAAACAGGGAGGTCTCCGAGGCGGAGATGAATCCCGAAAGGGCCAATAACAAAATCAGGAGGAGGATCATTTTGAGAGAACGACCTTCACCCAACCTTCGGGGACAAGCCCCAGTTCTTTGCGGAGGGTGAGCTCCATCCAAGCGGGATCGTCTTCAGAGGCGAGGCGCAGCTCGAGATCCTCGTGCTCGCTCTCTGCCATAAGTCGTTCTTTCTCAAGCTCTTGCAAGCGAAAATTCAGCTCGTCGATCGAGTCGGAGCGGCCCCCCTGTGCGTGAGCCGAAACCGCGATCACGGCCATTGCCAGAAGGAGAACCCACCCATTTTTCGCTGCTCGCTTCATATTCTCGTCATACCCATTCGATTAAATTGCGGGAACTGTGATCTCCAACTGCTTCATATACTTACCTTTCCGATCGGCATATGAGATCTCGCACTCCTCATTGCCGACGAAAAAGAGAACCTGGGCGAGCCCCTCACCTGCGTAAATCTTAGCAGGAAGCGGAGTTGTGTTCGAGATCTCCAATGTGACGGTCCCTTCCCAGGCGGGCTCAAACGGCGTGACGTTCACGATGATGCCGCAGCGCGCGTAGGTGGATTTGCCGATGCACAGCGTGAGCACATTGCGCGGGATCCGAAAATATTCGACGCTGCGCGCGAGTGCAAAGGAGTTGGGCGGGATAATGCAGGTGGATCCCTTCACATCGACAAAAGAGCGGGAGCAAAAATTTTTCGGATCGACAATCGAGTTATACACGTTGGTAAAGACCTTAAACTCGTCGGCGACGCGCAAATCGTAGCCGTAGCTCGATAACCCATAGCTCACGAGGCGGCGCCCCTCTTCTTGGCTCACAAGTCCATCGACAAACGGCTCGATCATCTTGTGCTCGAGCGCCATCTTCCGAATCCACTTATCTGATCTGAGAGTCATGGTTCACTCATATAGCGATCCAAATCGTTTTTGTGCTAGTGTTTTTTTATGATCGAATCGAGTTGGGAAAAGCCAGACACCCCGTTTGAACTGCCGCTGCGTCCGCAAACGCTCCTCGAGTTTGTGGGACAAGAGGCGGTGCGCGAGCGCCTCAATGTCTTTGTCGAGGCGGCGCAAACCCGCAGCGAACCGCTCGGCCACTGCCTGTTCTCGGGGCCGCCCGGCCTGGGCAAAACGACACTCGCCCATATTTTAGCCAAGTCGATGGGCACGAATTTAGTCGTTACCTCGGGCCCCGCCATCGAAAAACCGGGCGACCTCGCCGGCCTCCTCACCAACTTGCAAAAGGGAGATCTCCTCTTCATCGACGAGATCCACCGCCTCAGCAAAACAGCCGAAGAGTACCTCTATTCGGCGATGGAGGATTTTCGACTCGACCTGATGATCGACACCGGCCCCAATGCGCGCAGCGTGCAGGTGAAGCTCAATCCATTTACACTCCTCGGCGCTACCACCCGCGCCGGCCTCGTGAGCGCGCCCATGCGCTCCCGCTTCGTCCTCGCGCTCCGCCTCGACTACTACGAGCCGCCCACCCTCCAACAGATTATCCTCCGCTCCGCGCAACTGCTCCGCTCCCCCATCTCGCAAGACGCGGCGCTGGAAATTGCGACTCGTGCGCGCGGCACGCCCCGCATTGCCAACAATCTTTTGCGTTGGGCGCGCGACTTTGCGCTCACCCGAAAAAAAGTTGAAATCGACAAACAGACAGCGCACGACGCGCTGAATCTCCTCGCAATTGACAGCCGTGGACTCGATGAAATGGACAAAAAAATCTTATCCGTTATCATGGAACATCACGAAGGGGGGCCCGTGGGGCTCACAACTTTGGCGGCTGCGGTGGGTGAAGAACCCCACACAATTGCCGAAGTCCACGAACCCTTTCTCATCCTGCAAGGCTACCTCAAACGGACGCCGCGCGGACGGGAAGTGACCCCACTCGCCTACCAGCACTTGAAAAAGGAATAAACCGATGCGCCACGCTTTCTCCCTCACAGTTCTTCTCCTCACCTGTGGAACACTTGTGGGACAAGAGCCGCCCACCTACATCGAGCAAATGGCTGAGCCGACAGCGCCCGAATCGATCGCCGTCCTCCTCACCCGCGATGCCACAGAGGCACTCGTCGAAGTCAAAGGGGCCTATTACCTCATCAACCCACACGACGGCTCGCGCATCACCTCGGGACTCCTCGGCAAGCGATTCATGGCCTACGCCATGCCCGAAGGGCTCGCTTGGGGCGAGAAATTCCTCGGCATCCACCAGTTTACCATCCAACCGCGCTCGGAAGAGACCGCCATCTTCGTCAACGGGATCCAATATTCCGGCTCCCTCACCATCTATGCAGTGGGCGGCCGCATCAACATCGTCAATGAGCTCACCGTCGAAGAGTATGTAAAATCGCTCCTCTCGACCCAATTTCCCGCCACCTCCGACCCCGAAGTGCTCTCGGCGCTCTCGATCCTCACCCGCACCGACGCCTACTACCATGTCGCGCGCAACCGCGACGCATTCTGGAACATCGCCGCCGATGAAGTAGGCTACCAAGGCGCAGCCCTCATCATCCCCGAATCTCCCCTCACCCGCGCTGTCGCCTCCACCCGCGACCTCATCCTCGTGCAGCGCAACGACGGCCGCAACTTGCCCTTTGCCGCCACCTATACCGAACACTGCGCCGGCAAAACCGCCGCCTTCACCTCGGTCTTCCGCCGCGAAGAGCTCTCCACCGACCACGGCGTCGAGTCACCGCTGGCCGCCCTCGACCGGAATGCCACCAAGTGGACCTACGCCATCTCCACAAAGCAACTCGGCCGCACGCTCGACATCGGCACCATCACGGGCATCGAGCTCTTTGTCGACCCCTCATCCAATAAAGTGTACGGCATCCGGCTCAAAGAGGGCACCGACTCGCTCGACATCGACTACATCACGCTCCGCGATAAGTTAGGGCTCAGCCACATCCTCTCGAGCGACTTCACCGTCGCCCTCAAAGGGGACACCCTCACTTTTACGGGCTATGGCCGCGGCCACGGAGTGGGGCTCTGCCTCTACTCGGCTGCAGCGCTCTCCCAAAAAGGGGACAACGCGGTGAAGATCCTCTCCAAGTTCTTCCCCGACACCTACCTCCTCAACCTCTCCGCCCTCCCCACCGAGGAAACCCGGTAATTGGCATTATCCCCAGCTTCAGCTATTATGTAGTGCGCACTGGGGACCTTCTAAAACCCCACTCTTCGAACTAGGTCAGGCCCGGAAGGGAGCAGCCTTAAGGAAAAAGAGGATGTTAGGAGTCCCTCTCCAGTGCCTTTTTTTTGCCTTCTGCATACCGGCGCAAGACGCTCTCCGCATCCAAATTAGACACCTCCGCACGCCCCACCAATTCCCATAGAGATTGAGCCAATTCCCCCTCTGAAATCGGCTCCGCCCGTTCCCCTTTTTGTGCCCGCCTCAACTTGATCATCACTTTTTGAGCCCGCGCCAAGCTGGGCAGCGTGGGCGGAATCCCTCCCCCTTTCCCCTCTTGTTTTTTGATGGTTTCCCAATTTTGCTCGATTTGGGCCGTCGTAGAGGCCTGCACCTCTCCAAACACATGGGGATGGCGCCGAATCAATTTTTCACTTACCTCGTTGAAGACCTGGGCAAGGGTAAAGAATTTCTTTTGCGCGCCGAGTTGTGCAATAAAAACTAGAGTATAGAAAGCGTCGCCCAATTCCTCCGCTATTTGGGCGCCGTCGAGGGAGTCGATCGCCTCAAGTAATTCATGCGCCTCTTCGAGCAAATAAGGCTGGAGCGTTTGCAGCGTCTGCTCGCGGTCCCAGGGACACCCCTTTGGGCTGAGCAAAATTTCGGAAATCTCTATCAGGCGAGTAAATTCTTTCATCTTGAGCACTTTATATTTCAGTGTATTTTTGTGGTCACATCGCGTAAAATCTTAGCCGCACAAAGGATAAAATGTAATGGTCGCCCCGGTTCCACCAGCAGCAGCCCCCTCCCGCAGTCTGATGGCTCGCCTGAATCCCTTTGCGCCGGCGCACGCCCATAACCCCATCGCAATGCGCGCCAACCTCGAGGCGCTCCTCAATCCCACTGCCCCTCCTCCGGCGGATCGAACCGCAACTGAAATACGCCTCGATACAGATCTGCAAGCGCGCCAGTTTGTCAAAAATATTTCGCTTAACGTCCTCTTTTCGATCCTCTTCCTCACCTCGGGACATACCCCCGATAGCGCCGTGTACTTCAAGCTCGTCGACCTAGTCAGACGAGGAGGGACCGACGTCAACGTCTTCGATCTGTTCCTCCGCGAGCGGGAGCGGCTCGGTGGCCCCCTCTCCTTTAGCCAGAAGTGTAGAGCCCGCTTCTTCTACATGGCCCTCTACAGCTGCTCCAGCGTCTTGGAAAACACGCTTCACGAGATCGTCGGCAAGGTCTTCTCCACTTTGCGCGATCCCCGGCAAAAGCGGGAGGCGCAAGAGGCTTTCTTAGACAAAGCCCTCTCCGTCGTGGAATCGGCCCTCAACATCTATATCGGCGCTAAGCAAGAATGGGCCCGCAACCCCATCGGCGGCTCATCCGAAGACCACCTGAGCCGCGCACTTGCCGCGGACGGCCCGCTCCCCGACCTGTACGCTCAATTTACAGGCCTCCTCGCCGACCACATCTTCACCGGCTTTAGCTTCTTCCGCGACACCCGCGCCTACCTCGAGCAAGCAGACCGCTGGAAAGGGGCGTGGAAGCTCCTCTACCATCCGCTCCGCCTCCTGACGAGCACCCTCTTTGCCTTGGCAGACCTCACCACCATTCGGCTGCTCAACTACTCGACCCGTACCGCCATCCGCACCTTTGCCCCCCCCCTTATTCAATCGGCTGTAGAGTCGACTCTCGGCAACATTTCTCCTTCAAACCTCACCTGGACCAATACACTGCACGAGCTGGGGCTCAAACACCTGCGTCAATTCCACCAAAAATTCCAAGACACAGGGATTGGAGGAGACGAAGCCGGCCCCGACATTGTCAATCCGCGCATCATCCAAGTAGCCGAGCGGCTCCGCACCCTGTTCCAACTCGAGCCACTCACAAATCCCCGTGAAGTCCTCGAAGAGCCGGGTTGGACCCGCCCTATTGATTGGTGCAAGGAAAAGGGGATCCGATTGGCCCTTGATGCCATTCTTCCCTCCCTTCTCGACACAGGCATTCGCTATACCCTCGATAACTTAGAAGAGATCTTGGGAACCGCTGTCGAATCGCTGAATGGCATCTATACGCCAGGCCTCCCTATGACGCAGGAAGAGCTCGAGCACAAGCACGAGCACCTAGAGGCCGCCTTTAAAGAAGAGGTGCGCGTCTTTGCATCTGACGTTGGACTCGCTTGGGCAGAAGAACGCTTCCTCGGCTCGCCTTCCGTTCCCGTGCTCAACCGACGCCTCGCTAAGGCAAAGGCCCCCTTTGCCGAGCGTGTGCGCGACTCCCTCTTAGAGTTGGAACAGTCCACCGAAATGCTGCGCCACTTGTTGCGCCACGGATCTCCCACCTCTCCCGACCCTCAAATCAAAGCCGAACTGGCACAGGCTGCGCAGGCCATTGTCCTCTTTGACAATTGGCGCGCTACCCAAGGTCCCCGTTGGGCTCGACTCCCCGCTGCGCTCCGCACAAAACTCGAGCGCATGGCGCAAAACTTTACAGTGCAATTGAGTCAGGCAACCGCATTGCTCACCAATATTGCCGCGTGCAAAACAGAATGGGTTACCTTAGCGGCGGAGCGCGAAACGACATCCACTCCCTTGGCTCAGCTGCAGTTTGCAACTGACCTATGGACCTTCACCACTGAGGAAAAGCAGACGCAACTCCTCCAGCTCGAGCGCGAGCGCGCGATGCATGCATGGCAATTGGTTCATGCAGAGCTAGCCCTCAAGCGCAATCAAGACGATCCCTCTGAGCAGGCCCGCCTGCACCTCAAGCACACCTTGTGCCTCGTCCGGTGCGCCACTTTCCACCCGGACAACCGAGAGCTTCAAGAGGCGATCGCCGCGCGGCAAGCCGCGCTGCCCCCCCTGCTCGCAAATTCCGCGCTCTCGCCCCATGTGCGCACGCAGCTCCTTCAAGAGCAAGAGAGTCTCACCCGCCCTCGCAAAACAGCAGAACAAGCCATTGAAGAGCACGCCGAGTTTATCCTCTTCCGCAAAATAAAACGCGCCTCCGATGAGATTACCTCTTTCCTCCCCGACCTCGAGCGCGCCCTCGAACAGCTCAATCCCTCCTTGAACCTCGTCCCCCTCCACGCGCAATGGCAAACTCTTCTCCAGAGAGAGCGAGAGTGCACGGCTCTCAATAAGATCGACCTCGAGCCTCTCTTGCACGACCTCAGGCTAGGGCGTCGCCACGTCCGTTCAGCCACTGCTATCCGCAGCCGCATCGCGCAAGTCTCCGACGCAGCTCTTTTAAGCACCAGCCTCGACCAAATTGAAAGAGCGCCTACCCCCGTCTTGCGCGATGCCCTTGTCTCCCGCTTCCGCACAGAGCTGGCCGCGCAACAAGAGCGCCATACTGCCTCGCGCAATGCGATCAAACAGGAGATTCTCGACGCCCTGGCTCCCATTCGAGCTGCAGCTCAAACGCGCCTCACAACCCTCGAGGCTCGACTCAGCAAAGTGCGCATGCAAATCGAGACCTCATTGGGCCTCCTGTCTACGCATACAGCCTCTGCCCGTACAATCGAGCAGACACTGGCGCCCACATTTGCGAATTACCCGCGCGAGAGCTTCACCAAGAAGTTCGTCAAATGGGTTTCCCGCTCCGGAGGCCCTGTTATGGGAGGAACCCTGGCAGCGGGCGCCGCCGCCGTAGCTGCCGCCGCAGCTGCTGCCGTAGGGGGGGGGGCTGCATTCATCGGGGGCACCTCTGTCTTGAGTGGAGCGCTTGGTGGGGTGACCTCAGCTCTTGGACTCACGACAGTGGCAGGCGGCGCAGCACCCGGCGCAGTAGTTGGCGGCGCTGCGCCCAGCCTCCTCTCATGGGCCCGTGATACCGCGATCGACTTAGCTGAGAAACGCGTCGGTCCCCTCATCACCAAGCAATCGCTGATCAAAGCGGTCGCCATCACCGCCATGCGCCGCATCACCACCGCCGCTCACAGGGCGTAGAACCGCCCTCAGGCTGTTCCTGAGTCTGTCCCCCGGGTGGGCACGGATGTTCCTTCTCTCGACACCCCGTCATCAAACAGGCAAACACGATCATCCAACCCCACCGCATACACACCCCCTCTTCCACCCATAGTGCGAAAGGGCGATTTTTTCAAAAATATACCGCTATTAGCTGAAAAGTAGCCTTTTGGGCGGCGCCAAAAAGGCTACTTTTCAGCTAATAGCGGTATAACTTGATATGTAGTACCACAAATCGGTACCATGCTATCCTCATGAACAAGAAACATGACAGGACTTTGGAAGCTATCTACAAGACTCCGGTTCAGTCGAACGTGCCTTGGAAAGATTGTGTGGCTCTGCCCGAAGCTTTGGGCGCTGAGATCGAAGAGGGTGCAGGATCACGAGTACGGATTGCACTGAAAGGCGTGCGAGCTGTGTTTCATATACCGCTATTAGCTGAAAAGTACCCTGCTGGGCTAGCGCGAAAACTCTCGCGGTTCAACGATCGCAAAGAGCTCTGTATTAAT
>CAYGOG010000010.1:0-13834 GCA_964351415.1 uncultured bacterium
CCTATCTGTTTGGCGCCGTGTCAGAGCCGCTGTTGCGGCGCGCCTTCCCGCCGCAGGGGGAAATGGCGACGCTTCTGGTGCAAACGTCTTTGAGACCCGAAGAGAAAGATTTTTATGTGCCCCACTCGGGCACATTTGTAATGCCGAAGCAGCAGTGGACGCGGATTCTCAGCTTGATCGAAGAGGGGAAAGAGGGACTCTTGAACCTGATTGTCTTGCCCGAGGCCGCCGTCCCGTTCGGCGCGCACGAACCGCTCTATACCGAAGAACAGGTGCGCGAGGTGTGGCGACGGGTGGTAGGGCCCCACGCGCTGAATCGATTGCCTCCGCTGCTGGAGCCGTTTGCGCGCAAAAGCGACGGGCAATGGCGCGTGTCGAATGCCTATTGGGCGCAGAGCCTCGCCAACTATTACAACGTCGAAGTAATCGCCGGATTGGACGACATCGAACACCATCGGAAGGTGAACGCGGCGTTTCACTTTCGCCCGGGAGAGATACGGGCGCCCCGCTATGAAAAGCGGGTGCTCGTGCCGGTGGGCGAGTACATCCCGCTGAATGGGTGGGGGCCGATCGCCCGATTCATCGCGCGCGAATTTCAAATTGAAAGCTCCTTTGAGCCAGGCAGCGAGGCCAAGGTCTTTCGAGGCGCGCACACCTACGGCATTTCGATTTGCTATGAAGAGACGTTTTCGCACCTCGTGCGGGAGAGCGTCGCGAAAGGGGCCGATGTGCTTGTCAATGTGACGAACGACGTCTGGTTTCCCCACTCGAAACTTCCGCAGCAACACTTTGAGCACGCGCGGCTGCGGGCGGTAGAACTCGGGCGCAGCTTGATTCGCTCTTGCAATACCGGCGTGACGGCGGTGATCGACCCATTTGGCCGCACCGTGGCGCAGTTGGAGGGCCCTGGAGCCGGATCGCTCTTGGTTTCGGTTCCGATCCAAGTCGTGCCCACTTTGTATTTGCTGTGGGGCAATGGGGCGATTTTGGCCTTCAGCTTGGCGGCCATCGGAATCGCCGCAATTGTGCGAAATCGCAGTGTGGGCTAACCTCTTATAAAGGTTGCATGGCCCTGCCTGAAAAACAGAAAACGTTGCGTCGCGACTTTGCCATTTCAGGCATAGGACTCTTTACGGGTGAATCGACCCGTGTGACGCTCAAACCTGCCCCCACCCATTCGGGGATCGCCTTTCAACGCGTCGATCTTCCCCAAAAGCCGCTGATCCCCGCATTGGTGGATTCGGTGCGCGATCTGCCCCGCACCACAAGACTTGTCGCAGGGAGTGGCAGCGTGCTGATGGTGGAGCATCTGCTCTCGGCGCTCCGCGGCCTGGGAGTCGACAACGCGCTCATCGAAGTGGAGGGGAATGAAGTCCCCGTCGGCGACGGCAGCGCCTCGTTCTGGGTCGACGCTCTGCGCACCCACGGCCTTGTAGAGCAAGGGGTTGCGCGGCTGCCCCACAAGTTGATCGAGCCGGTGTATTGGGCTGAGGGCGATGCGACTCTCGTCGCGCTTCCCTCCTCCGAATTTCGGGTCAGCTACACCTACCACAACCCCGAATCGCTGCAGTTTCGAACCCAATTTGTCTCGATGGCGATCGATCCTCGCTGTTATGGCGATGAGATCGCGCCGTGTCGCACGTTCTCCCATTACGAAGAGGTCGCGCCGCTGATTGAGCGCGGCATGATCAAAGGGGGCGGATTGGAGAGCGCAGTGGTTGTGCGCAACGACCAGGTGCTCAATCCGGGCGGCCTCCGGTTTGCCGATGAATTTGCGCGGCACAAGGTGCTCGACTTAATCGGCGACCTCGCCCTCATAGGCGTTCCGTTTCACGCGCACATCCTCGCCGTCCGATCGGGCCATGCGGCACATGTCCGATTCGCCAAACTCTTAAAAGGTGCGCTCATTCATGCCTAAATTCTCCGTTGTGTTCAACACAAAGCAGATCGAGGCGATCCTCCCTCACCGTTATCCGTTCCTCCTCGTCGATCGGGTGATCTATTTAAACCTCGAGGAAAATGAGATCATCGCGCAAAAGAACGTGACGGCGACAGAGCCGTTTTTCCAAGGGCACTTTCCCGGGGCTCCCATCATGCCCGGCGTGTTGATTTTAGAGGCGCTCGCGCAAACCGGGGGCATCTTAGTGCATCAAAAAGGGTATACGCAAAAGATTGCGGTGCTTTTAAATGTTACAACGGCCAAGTTTCGTCGCCCTGTAACGCCAGGAGATGTGTTGCATCTCCATGCCAAGGGGATCCACATCAGTGGAAACGGCGGCAAAATGCAAGCGAAGGCGATGCTCGGAGAGCAACTCGCTTGCGAAGCGGAGCTCAGCTTCGCTCTCGTCAGTAAGGAGCAACTGTAAATGTCGGATATTCATCCACTCTCGTACGTCGAACCAGGGGCTCAAATTGGGCGCGGCGTCACCATCGAACCCTTTGCTGTTGTAAAATCGACCGTTCAACTCCACGACAACGTCGTCATCAAGTCGCATGCCTACATCGACGGCAACACGACCATCGGCGAGGGGACGGTTGTGTGGCCGAACGCCAGCATCGGAACCAAACCGCAAGATCTGAAATACCGGGGCGAAAAGACCTACGTCAACATAGGCAAGCGGTGCGAAATCCGCGAATTTGTCACCATCAATGCCTCGTGTCAGGCCAATTCCACCGTGCGGCTCGGCGACGACTGTCTCATCATGGCCTATTGCCACGTCGCGCACGATTGCGAATTGGGCAACCGGGTGATCATGGCCAATAATGCGATGCTCGCCGGCCACGTCATTGTCGAAGACCACGCCATCATCGGCGGGATGACCCCCGTGCACCAGTTTTCGCGCATCGGCCGCTACGCCATGGTGGGCGGATTTAGCCGCATTTCGCACGACATTCCCCCCTTCACCATCGGCGGCGGTTCTCCCTACAAGTTTGGCGGCCTCAATATGGTGGGCCTGCGCCGCCACCGCTTTCCCCTCGCCGTCCGCAAGGCGCTCGCCCAAGCCTTTAAACTCACCTATCGCTCCGGACTCCACCTCTTCGACGCCCTCGACCGCATTGAACGGGAAGTGGAGCCCTTTGACGAGGTGAAACACTGGCTCTCCTTCTGCCGCAGCTCCAAACGGGGGTTGCTCGGGATCCAAGGGGTGACGCAGCTCGACCCAGAAGAGGGGGGCGAAGTGGAAATGGAAGAGGATGAACTCCTCGAAGCCAAAGCCCAACCCTAATGTTTCCTAAAATTGTCTATTTCGGCACGCCCGTCTTCGCCGCCCGAGTTCTTTCCTATTTGCTTAAAGAGGGAGTCCCCGTCGTAGGCGTCGTGACCCAACCCGACCGCCCTCAAGGCCGATCGGGAGCGCCCGCCCCTTCCGCCGTCAAGGAAGTCGCAAACGGACTGCCCCTCCTGCAGCCCGAAAAGAGCTCCGATCCCCTTTTTCTCGAGGCGCTGAAAGCGTGGCAGGCCGACCTCTTCGTCGTGGTCGCCTTTGGGCAAATTTTGCCTCAGACTTTATTGGATATTCCCCCGAAAGGGTGCATCAACGTCCATGCCAGCCTATTGCCCCACCTAAGAGGGGCAGCGCCGATGCAGCGGGCCCTCATGAACGGCGACCGAGAGACCGGAATTGCCATTCAAAAAATGGTGCGCAAGTTGGATGCCGGCGATGTGATCGCCGAAGAGAGGATGCCGATCGGTGAAGAAGTCACCTTAGGCGAGCTCCACGACGCCCTATGCGAGCGGGCGCAGCCCCTTTTGCGCAACGTGCTGGCTCTGTATGGCGAGGGGATCCCCCCAGCGCGGGCGCAAGACGAATCGCGAGTGACGCTGGCGCCCAAGATTGAAGCGGGGGAAACCCAGATCCAATGGTCCCGGCCGGCTCAAGAAATTCATAACCAGGTGCGGGGGCTATCGCCCAAGCCCGGCGCATGGACGTGGGTCGAAGTGGGGGGCGAGAAAAAGCGGCTCAAGGTGCTCCGCACGCAAGTCGTGGGTGGTGAACTCAAATTTTTAGAAGTACAGCCCGAGGGTCGCAAGCCCATGAAGGGGGATGACTGGCTCCGCGGCCTTTCCATCCCGCCTCGATTTCTGTGATAATAGAGCGTTTCCTGCCCCCTCTCAAAAACAAGACTATTGGTCTTAATCCACCCATGAGGTATTCTCTTGGCACTCAAATCAATAGAGGGAGCGTTATGGCTATAGTAGTAAAGAATTGCGAAATTAACAATCAACCGAGCCTTTGGGGATCAGTTGTAAAATCACTCGGAACAACAAGGGGTTGCGCGACCCTATTTGATTGGGCTGGCAAAGTTTCCAAACTTGTAGCCGAATCGGGGAAAGCCTGGGCGCCCATGAAAGCGGTAGGCGAAATGTCCTCCACAGGGCTGAGCGGACTCGAGTTCCCCTATCTCGTCTATATCCTCGATGCTTCAGTTGGCAGCGCAACAAGACTGATCAACGGCAATTTTGGGTTTAAGGCGGTATCTGAATTTATCGCGAACTCGACAGATGCGGTGGCGAGCATGGTGGGCGTTGTCGACAGGATTTTGCCCGGCGTAGTTCCAGGTGCGCTTGTCAATATGAGCGAAATGCTGGAAACGACCAGCAAAGTAGCCGACTTGGGTTTACAGGGCCACACATGGGCCAAAAATCGCGCCTATATTCGTCATTTTTCCGACGATAACCGAGTAGACTGGGAAACAAGTCCTATTTTGGCAAAGCCTGTGCGTCAACAGTATTTGGGAGGCATTTCTGGCATGAGCAATATCGGGATGCGAGAGGATTACACTTCTCCTGCATTGCAAGGTGGAGTTGAGGCGCAAAATACGAATATTGTGTTGAAGATAGCTAAAACGATCTTGAACTTGGCCATGAAGGTGCTTAAAGCCTTCAACGTACAAGCGCTCTCCGGCAGGACTCGCGCAGCCATTTGCGCGTTGGCAGCCAGCTTCGGACTTGCGGCTGAGCTCCGCGCGAACTACGGCACCTTTAGCAACTTGAAACTTGACTTTGCACCTGCTGGTGCACTCGCTGTTTAAGCGGTCTGTATGAGGGGCGCCTTTCTTCGAGAGGCGCCTTTTTTTTATGAAAGAGTTGGCAGTTGGGTTGTTGGTGCTGTGGGTCGCTCTCTGGATGAAGTCCTATGTGGAGCGAGAACGGAGTTACCGGGCGCCCTTTGCGGAAGAAGAGTTAGGCGACTCTCACTTAGAGGGTTGCGGAGATTGCGTAAGCGAGTGAAAATGAGTGACTTGAGGATTGGAATTGAGGGAAATGAAAGGGTTTGATATTCTTTCGGCTTACTCATTTCTGAGCAGGCGCTTCCGTTGTGAAGCTACACCTCACTCCTGCATGCAGATGAATATAAATACCCCGGAACGAAAGGCGTAAGGGAACGACTATGTCGCTAACATTGACTGGCCAGAAAAAGGGGATGACTCAAGTCTTCGATAAAGACGGAAAACGAGTCGTCTGCACCGTACTATTGGTCGAGCCGAATACTGTAGTGCAAATTAAGCGGAAAGAAACCGATGGATACACTGCGATCCAACTCGGTGGAATCCCGATTGCAAATCCGCGTCCTGGCAACTTGAGCAAGCCGCGCAAAGGGCATTTCGCGAAAGCCAATGCAGCGCCGACTCGCGTCTTGAAGGAATCGCGCTTAGACAAAGTGGATCAGTACCAAGTAGGACAGCCGCTCGACCTCTCCGCCTTGCAAGGCGTGAAGTACGTCGATATTCAAGGCGTCACGAAAGGGAAAGGATTCCAAGGGGTCATGAAGCTCCACGGATTCTCGGGCGGTCCTGCCGCTCACGGTTCGGGCTTTCATCGCCACGCCGGCTCGACCGGTCAGCGCTCCAGCCCCGGCCGCTGCTTCCCCGGCGGCAAGCGCGCGTCCCGCATGGGCGGCGACGTGCAAACCACGCAAAACTTGCGTGTCGTGTCGGTTCAAGGCAACTACCTCTTAGTTGAAGGTGCAGTGCCCGGAGCCCGCAACGGAACCGTATTCATCGCCCCCGCAACGAAACAGTAGGACGACTCATGGCGAATCTCAAAAAATACAACCTCCAGAGCCGCGAATTGGGCGTGATCCCCGTTGAGGATAAACTCCTCGAAGTGAAAGCTCACCCCCAATCGATCAAAGACTACATCGTCGCGATGCGCAACAATGCGCGTCAATGGTCCGCGAGCACGCTCAACCGCAGCGAAGTGAACAAGACCGGGAAAAAACCCCACCAACAAAAAGGGTTGGGAAGATCTCGGCAAGGTTGCTTGGCAGCTCCCCACTACAAAGGCGGCGGTATCGCATTTGGACCTCGGCCCAAATTTGACCAACACGTCCGCATTAACAAAAAAGAGCGCCGCGCTGCGATCGCCTCTCTTCTCGCTGAAAAAATCCGCGAAGACCGCGTCCTCGTCTTGCAACAGGGCGATCTGAAAGAACCTCAAACCAAGATCCTTGCCGCATTTCTAAAGGGCCTCAAGCTCAACGGAAAACGGGTGCTGTTCTTGGGCGGTTCCTTCGACGCAATGGAAATGCCGGCCGATGTCGTAGCCGTACGCAAAAGCGTGCGCAATCTGCCCAAAGTGGAGTTCGCAATGGTGCCCAACCTCAACGCCTATGACGTGATGTTGAGCGGCCACATCGTCCTCCTCGACGCCGCAGTGAATGAACTCATTGAAACATTGCGCTAAGGAATAGCTAAGGAACATCATGACTGCAAAAAGCCCCTTTGCCATCATCAAAAGACGGCGGCTTACCGAAAAGTCACGAGTGCTGGAAAATCTTCAGCATGCATCCAGCAATCCTTCCCTTACCCGCTGCAAGAGCCCCAAGTACGTATTTGAGGTCGCTCCCGACGCGAATAAGCATGAGATTGCCCAGGCGATCGAGTCCATTTACGCTGACCGCAAGGTCAAAGTCGTAAAGGTCAACACGATCCACATCCCCTCCAAGCTGCGCCGCGTGCGCGGGTTCTTGGGGAAGACCCCGGCCCTCAAAAAAGCCGTTGTGACCCTCCGTCCCGGCGAAGCCCTTGAGGAGAAAGCGTAATGCCTAAGTCCTTTAGACCGATTACCCCCGCACAGCGCAAGCTCGTGCTCCCCGAGCGTACCCAGCTCGACCCAGCGGAAAAGAAAGCTCCCAAAAGCCTCTTTGCGCCGAAGCGTCGAACCAGCGGTCGCAACCACAACGGACACATCACCTGCCGCCACAAGGGCGGAGGTCACAAGCGGAAATTCCGCGTCGTCGACTTCAAGCGCGGAAAACTCAACGTGGAAGCGACCGTATTGGGCATCGAGTACGATCCCAATCGCTCCGCGCTCCTCGCGCTCATCGCCTACACAGATGGCGAAAAGAGCTTCATCATCGCGCCGCAAGGGCTGAAAGTGGGCGATAAAGTCGCCACCACCGATCAACCGGAATTCCGCGTCGGAATGTGCATGCAACTGCGCCAGATGCCAGTCGGCTCTGTCGTCCACAACATCGAGCTCTACCCCGGCCGCGGCGCCAAGTTGGTCCGCTCCGCAGGGCTTTCCGCTCAGTTGCTGGGCCGCAGCGATGGCCATGCGACCCTCAGAATGCCCTCAGGCGAAGTGCGCATGATCAACGACGAGTGCCGCGCCACCTTTGGCGTCGTCTCCAACCCTGAACACAACCTGCGCGTCGTCGGCAAAGCCGGCCGCTCCCGCTGGTTGGGAATTCGCCCCACCGTTCGCGGTGTCGCGATGAACCCGGTCGATCACCCCCACGGCGGCGGTGAAGGACGCGGCAAAGGGAACAACCCTCAATCCCCTTGGGCACAGTTTGCCAAGGGATATCGAACCCGCAATAAGCGACGGTCACGCGCAATGATCGTGAAGGAACGGAATAGGTAATCACATGGGAAGATCACTTCGAAAAGGACCCTTTGTGGACCACCACCTGAAAGTCAAGGTGGCAAAGCAAAAAGAGAAAGGATCGAAAGAGCCGATCAAAACCTGGTCGCGCCGCTCGATGATTCTCCCCGAGATGGTCGGTCATACGTTTGACGTCCATAACGGGAAAAAATTTGTCACCGTTTTCGTCTCCGAGAACATGGTGGGACACCGCTTAGGCGAGTTCTCCCCGACCCGTCTCTTCAAACTCCATCCGAAGAAGACAGCGACCGAAACGAAAGCCCCAGCAGCAGCGAGCTAACCGATGCAAACAGCAAAAGCGATCAGCAAATACATCCGCATCAGCCCCCAAAAGGCTCGCTATGCAGCCGATCTGATCCGAGGTCTCTCGGTCGGACAAGCTAGCTTGCAGCTTCAGTACTCGGGCCTTCGCGGTGGACGCCTCCTCATTAAAACGCTCGACAGCGCCGTAGCCAATGCCGAAACGCAGCTCGACGCCCGCAGAGAAAACCTCGTCATCCACGAAGTGCGTGTCGACGCAGGTCCCATCTTACGCCGTGCGAAAGCGCGGAGCCGTGGCTCATCGGTCCCCGTCAACAAGCGGACCAGCCATTTTACAGTGATTGTGCGCGCCATTCCACAGGTGAAGGAGTAACCATGGGACAAAAAGTAAACCCGACCGGCTTCCGCCTCGTGCGCCGCAAAAAGTGGCTCTCCAATTGGTACGCCAATAAACAAGAATTCGGCGACCTGATCGGCGAAGACCGCAAAATCCGCAAACTCTTGATTACCAAGCCCGCATGCCAAGGCGCATCCCGCTTCCAAATCAAGCGGATGAGCGGCAAAATCGAAGTCACCATTTTCACCTCTCGCCCCGGCCTTGTGATCGGGAAGCGGGGAGCGGAAATCGACATCCTCAAGAACGAACTGCGCGCCCTCACCGGCAAAGAAGTTTGGATCGAAGTGGAAGAGATCAAGCGCGCCGACCTCGACGCGAAACTCGTCGCAGACGGGATCGCCAAGCAACTCGAGCGCCGGATTCCCTTCCGCCGGATCTTGAAGAAAGCGCTGCAAACCTCCATGGACGCAGGAGCGGCCGGCATTAAAGTGCAAATTTCAGGGCGGATTGGCGGCGCCGAGATCGCCCGCACCGAGTGGTACAAAGAGGGGCGCATCCCGCTCCATACCCTCCGCGCCGACATCGACTACGCGATGGGACGCGCTGAAACCACCTATGGATCCATCGGCGTAAAAGTTTGGATTAACCGCGGCGAAGAGATTCTGACAGTCCATAAACCAGCGGTAGGAGCGTAACCCATGTCGATGACGCCAGCCAGAACGAAATATCGGAAACAGCAGCGCGGCTCTCTCGCAGGAAACTCCAAGGGCGGCAACTTTGTCGACTTCGGCGACTTTGGGATGCAAGCCCTTCAACGCGGTTGGATTACAGCCAACCAAATCGAAGCGTGCCGCGTCACCATCAGCCGCCACTTCAGCCGCAAAGGGCAAGTCTGGATTCGGGTATTCCCCGACAAGCCGGTTTCGAAGAAGCCCGCTGAAACCCGTCAAGGGACCGGAAAAGGTGCCGTTGACCACTACGTAGCCGTCATTCGTCCCGGCCGCATCCTCTTTGAGGTGGGCGGCGTGACGCGCGAAGAGGCGCAAGAGGCGCTCAAACTCGCTGCGGCGAAGTTGCCTCTCAGAACCAAATTTGTCGACCGTCTCGAGAGGGTGTAGGGCCATGGCTAAAAAGAAAAAAACAGAAGATTCAGCAGCTGAAATGGTAGCAAAGGCTCGTCAGCTCGAGCGGGAAGTGTTTGACTTGCGCAACACACTCGCCGTCGAGCGCAAGCTGGAGAAACCACACCTGCTCAAAGCAAAGCGACATGAACGGGCGCGCATCTTGACCGCCCTCACCAAACAGCAGAGGGGACAAGTATGAACCGCACAGAGAAAAAGACGCTTACAGGGGTTGTCGTCTCCAATAAAATGGATAAGACCGTCACCGTTCGCGTCACCCGCCGGATGCAGCACGCCACCTACGGAAAGGTGGTCGAGCGCGCCGCAAAATATTATGCCCATGATGAATCCGATGCGATTCAAGAGGGTAAGACAGTCCGCATTATGGAGACTCGTCCCCTCTCGAAACTCAAATCGTGGCGCGTTGTGGAAGTGGTGGAGTAACCGATGATTCAACAAGAGACCAACTTAGAAGTAGCCGACAATACCGGGGCAAAGAAAGTTCGATGCTTTAAGGTACTGGGCGGCAGCAAGAAGCGCTACGCGCGCTGTGGGGATATCATCGTCTGTTCCGTCAAGGAAGCCGACCCAAAAGGCTCGGTGAAAAAAGGCGAGGTCGTGAAAGCGGTCGTCGTACGGACCACGAGCTACATCCGCCGCGATGATGGCTCGCTCTTGAGGTTCTACGACAATAGCTGCGTGATCCTCGATGATAAAAACAACCCAAAAGGAACCCGGATCTTTGGCCCCATCGCACGCGAAGTGCGCGACGGTGGCTTTGTCAAGATCAGTTCGCTTGCACCCGAGGTTATCTAATATGTCGAAGTGGATTCGCAAAGGCGATCGCGTCCTCGTGATTGCCGGCAATGATAAGGGAAAAACCGGCGAGATCCTCGCGTGTGCTGAAGAGCGCGTGATTGTGCAAGGGGTCAACGTCCGGAAGAAACATATGCGCCGCACCTCGCAAACGCAGGGCGGACGCATCGTCGAAATGGAAATGCCGATTCACGTGAGCAACGTGATGCTGTGCGACAAAGAGAATAAGCCGTTCCGCCCCAAAGTGCGCGGCGACAATCTCGTGGCCGTGCGGAAAGGCGTTGAAACCGTTTACCGTGCAATCAGCAAACCAGCCTAAGGTGTGAGAATGTCGAGACTCAAAGAGAGATTTAACAAAACCATCTTGCCGCAGATGATCGAACGTCATCCCGGCCGATCTCCGATGGAACTCCCGAGGCTGAGGAAAATTGTTGTCAGCATGGGCCTTTCTGAGGCGATCAAAGATAAAAACGCAATTCAAGATCACAGCAAAGAGTTGATGCTCTTGGCCGGCCAAAAGCCCGTTGTGACCAAATCCAAGAAGGCGATTTCGAACTTCAAGTTGCGCGAAGATCAACCCATCGGCTTGATGGTGACTCTCCGCGGCACTCGGATGTACGACTTCCTGGATCGATTTTGCAACATCGTAGCGCCCCGTATCCGAGACTTCCGCGGCTTAGCCAAGAAGTGCGACGGTAAAGGGAACTACAACTTCGGCGTCAATGACCAGCAGATCTTCCCCGAAATCAACCTCGATGAAGTGAAGCGGCAACAGGGGATGAACATTACAATCGTCACCTCTGCGCATAACGATGAGGATTGCATTGAACTCCTCACAGACCTTGGATTCCCTTTTAAGTAAGAGAGATTATGGCATTTAACGACCCTATTGCAGAACTCCTCACCCGGATTCGCAACGCAACCGCGGCGCGTCACCGCTATGTCGATCTCGGCTTAAGCAAGGCGAAAGCGAAAATCCTCGAAATCCTCAAGACCCAAGGGTTTATTGAGAATTTCTTGATTAACAACGAGACCCGCAAAATGCGTATTTTCTTGAAATACACGCATCAGCGCCGTCCCGTCCTGAATGTACTCACACGAAAATCCACCAGCGGCCGTCGCGTTTACGTCGGCTATGACGAAATTCCCCGCGTCCAAAACGGCATGGGAATTGCGCTCGTTTCAACTCCGAAAGGGATCCTCGATGGGGAAACCGCGCGGAACTTGAAAGTCGGTGGCGAACTGCTTTGCACCATTGCGTAGGAGAGGAACAGATGTCACGAATTGGTAAAACGCCCGTCTCTCTTCCCAAAGGCGTCGAAGTGCGCGCAGCGCAAGAGATCGTCCACATCAAGGGCCCCAAGGGCTCCCTTGAACTCAAACTCCCCCCGGGCCTTTCGATTCAAGTGGAAGGGACCGACGTGACCCTGCTCTGCAACGAGCAGCTCGTCACAGGCGCTGAGCACGGACTCTTCCGCGCCCTCCTCAAAAACCATGTCGAGGGAGTTGTGAAGCCGTACGAAGTGATCCTCAACATGATCGGCGTCGGATACCGCGCCGCCGTGCAGGGGCAAAAACTCGATATCCAAGTGGGCTTTTCCCACCCGACATTTGTCCCGATCCCCAAAGGGATTGAAGTGACTGTCGATAAGGGGACTACGATTCTCATCAAAGGCATCGACAAACGCCAAGTAGGGCAGTTTGCCGCTGCCGTGCGCGCCGTGAAGCCCCCCGAGCCATACAAAGGCAAGGGAATTCGCTACGTGGATGAGTACGTCCGCAAGAAAGAAGGCAAGGCAGCTAAAGGGAAGGCATAATCATGCAACAAAACGTGATCCGGCGCGATCGCTCTCGCCGCAGACGAGTATTCCGAGTCCGCAACAAGTTGCGTGGGACCGCACTGCGCCCTCGCCTCTCCGTGCACAAGTCGAACCAGCACCTCTACGTGCAGCTGATCGACGACGATGCCGGCGTGACTCTCGCAGGGATTGGCACACAATCTGAAGCCAACGCGAAAGGCAAGTTCAACCGCAAATCGAAGGAATCGGCGCGCCACCTCGGCACGCAGATCGCCGCACTTGCGAAAGAAAAAAACGTAAATGAAGTCCTCTTCGATCGCGGTCGCTACAAATTCCACGGCGTGATTGCCGAAGTGGCGACAGCCGCACGCGAAGCTGGATTGAAGATTTAAGGTCAGGGACGTTCATGGCAAAATATAAAGAAGAGTCGACATCCGGGTTTGAAGAGAAAGTTCTCTACATCAACCGATGCTCGAAAGTCGTGAAAGGGGGCCGGAAGTTCAGCTTCTCCGCCCTGATTTTGATCGGCGACGGAAAAGGGCGCGTGGGCTACGGCTTTGCGAAGGCAAACGAAGTATCCGACGCAATCCGCAAAGGCACCGATGCAGCGCACAAAAACATGATGGACATCGTCATGGATGGGACCACGATCCCCCACGAAGTGTACGTCGAATGGGATGGTGCGAAACTCCTGTTGAAACCGGCCCCTGAAGGCGCAGGCATCGTCGCGGGGTCAAAAGTGCGCTCTGTGCTCGAACTCGGCGGCGTGAAGAACGTCATCGCGAAGAGCCTGGGCTCCAGCAACCCCTTTAACTTAGTGAAAGCCGCCTTCAAAGCGCTGAAGTCTCTTCGCCGCCGAGAAGACGTGATGGCAGAACGGAGCGTCTCTCATGCATAGTCTATCCAATCTCAAAAACACCTCCCGCCCGCGCAAAAAAGTCCAGCGCGTCGGTCGCGGATTTGGCTCCCGTCGCGGCCGCACCTCAGGTCGCGGTCAGAAAGGGGATGGCGCCCGTTCCGGCTACAAGCGCCGCTACGGCTACGAAGGGGGACAAGTGCCCCTTTACCGCAAAGTGCCTGTGCGCGGATTTACCCGCGGCCGCTTTGAGAAACTGGTCACCGCCGTCAACCTCGACCAACTCGAAGCCGCCTACAAAGACGGCGAAACAGTCAATGCAGCCACCCTGCGCGAAAAGGGCCTCGCACCCCGCCTCACTTTAGGCGGCGTGAAGATCCTCGGCGTAGGCGAACTGACGCGGAAAGTGACCCTCGAAGTACACGGTCTGTCAGCCTCGGCGCGCGCGAAACTCGACGCGCATAAAATTGCATACAAACTGTTAGGCGAGTAAGCGATGTTTGGAGCACTGCGCAGGATCTTTGAGATACCAGAGCTGAAGCAAAAGATTCTCTTCACTCTCGGCGCGTTGGCGATCTGCCGGATCGGGGCCTATATCCCCGTCCCCGGCATCCACGCGGATCAAGTCGTTGCGCTCTTCAAATCGGCCACTGGAGGGGGGCAAAACCTCTTCCAGTTGATCGATATCTTCTCGGGCGGCGCCTTTGCCAAGATGACTGTCCTGGCGCTCGGCGTCATGCCCTACATCACCGC
>CAYGOG010000011.1:0-13570 GCA_964351415.1 uncultured bacterium
CTCCCCTTCAGGACACGCCCACACCTCACAGCCCGCCGCCAACACCACTTCCTCGCCGCCAATCGACCCGCGGTGCTCGATGTGCCGCGCAATTAAGTACACGCGCCCCTCCAGCCGCCCCTCCACCCGGATCGCAGCCTCCGAATGGCCCGCAAAATGGTGCAACCCGCCACTCCAAAAACTGTCGTCGCTCATGTGGAGCGTCGACCCCACAAACCCACGCGCCACCACAGCCCCACTCGGCCCAATCAAAATCCCATTCCGATTCAACAGATAGACGCGGCCATTGGCCTCCAGCCGCCCGAAAATATTCGACCTCCCCGAGCCCGTCACCCGATGCAAAATCGCCGACCGCTCGCTCGGCTGCGCAATCCGCACCTTCTCCCCACTGCCAATGGAAAAATCGCGCCACTCCAAAATCGCCCGATCCGAATGCTGCCGAATCACCGTCTCAGCGCCATTCCGCTCAACCGTGCATGAGCCCCGCACCACCCGTTCACCAGAGGGCCCAGCAAAACAAACTAACGGAACTAAAACAGATAAAATCAATTTCATTTGTTAATTGAATATTTGTATTAATAATATTTTAAAGTCAATTCTTCAAATTAACTTTTAATTAACAAACCCTTGACCCTGAAGTAGTCAAACGCTAAATTGTTTTTCATGGCCGAAAAGAGCGAGAAGGCAACTCCGAAGAAGCTGCGCGACGCCCGCAAAAAGGGACAAGTCGCAAAGGTTCAGGATTTTCCAGCCGTTTTCACCTTTATTGTGTCGCTCTCCGGCACTCTCGCGATGGGGGGCTACCTCTTTCAGCAGCTCGGCGGCTTCACCCTCCAGATGTTTCGGGCCATTGCCGCGGGCGACATCGAGAACCGGGCGCCTGGATACATGGGCCTGGCGATGCAGACCATTATGAACGCCAGTTGGCCGCTCATGGTGCTCGTCTCCTTTGTCGGCGTCCTCGTCCACTTCCTCGTCGTCGGCCCCGTCTTTTCCTTTGAGGTGATGAAATTCGACCTCAAGAAACTCAACCCGATCGAAGGGATCAAGCAGAAGTTCAAACTGCGCGTCCTCGTCGAGCTCATCAAGTCGTGCCTCAAGATCACTGGCGCCGCCATCATCCTCTACTACATCCTCAAGCGGAGCCTCCCCGAGATCATCGCCACCGTCGGGATGCCCGTCCTCGTCTCCGCCGTCATCGTCAAGGGCTTCATCCTCCAAGCCACCATCCAAGTGGGGCTCTTTTTCTTCCTCATCTCCCTCTTTGACCTCGCCTACCAGAAGTGGCAATTCAGCCAAGACATGATGATGGAAAAATTTGAGATCAAGCAGGAATACAAGGACACTGAAGGGGACCCCCACGTCAAAGGGCGCCGCCGCGAGATGTTCCGCGAGATCGCCTATCAAGAGGGGCCGCGCATGGCGCGCCGCGCGCAGGCGATCGTCACCAACCCCACCCACATCGCCGTCGCCATCAAATACCTCCCCCCCGACGACATCGCCCCCCTCATCCTCACCATGGGCGCCGGCCACGTCGCCGACCAAATCATCAAAGAGGCGACCGCAGCCAACGTCCCCATCATGCGCAACCCCGACCTCGCGCAGCTCCTCTTTCGCAAGGGAAAAATCTCCGAATTCATCCCCGAAGAATCATTTGAAGCCGTCGCCGAAATCCTCAAATGGATTAAAACACTTGAAGGACCATCTGAAGATCTGTTCAAATAGGCTGTAAATGAATCGCTTCTTCGAAACCCTTTCTCGCAGGCTAGGGGGTGAGCGCGCCCTCAGCGCTATTTCCGGCTCCAGCGATTTAATCCTCGCCGTCGTCGTCATCTCGATTGTGATGATGCTGATCTTCCCGGTACCGCCCTACATCATCGACGGCCTCATTTCGCTCAACCTCACCGTTTCGCTCGTCCTCCTCTTTGTCGCGATCTATATCCAAAAAGCCGTCCACCTCTCGATGTTCCCCTCGCTCCTCCTCCTCACCACCCTCTATCGCCTGGGCGTCAACATCTGCTCCACCCGCCAAATTCTCCTCCATGCCAACGCAGGCAAGATCATCCACGCGTTCGGGAGCTTTGTCGTCGGCGGCAACTACGTCGTCGGCGGCGTCGTCTTCCTCATCATCACCATCGTGCAGTTCATCGTCGTCACAAAAGGCGCCGAGCGGGTCGCCGAAGTCGCAGCCCGCTTCACATTGGACGCAATGCCCGGCAAACAGATGTCCATCGACGCCGACCTGCGCGCCGGAGTGATCGACACCGCACAAGCGCGCGACCTCCGCCTCGGCCTTGCCAAAGAGAGCCAACTCTACGGAGCCATGGACGGCGCCATGAAGTTCGTCAAAGGCGATGCGATCGCCGGCATGGTGATTGCCGCCATCAACATCATCGGCGGCCTGATCATCGGCGTCGCCATGCAGAACATGTCTTTTGGCAACGCAGCCCGCATCTACTCGCTCCTCTCCATCGGGGACGGCCTCGTCTCGCAAATCCCCTCGCTCATGATCGCCATCACAGCCGGTATCGTCACCACCCGCGTCTCTTCCGAGAAGAAAGACGCCCACCTCGGCCGCGAGATCTCCGAGCAAATCCTCCGCCAGCCCAAAGCGCTCATGATCGCCGGCGCCGTCCTTTTCGGCATGGCGCTCATCCCCGGTTTTCCGGCGTGGTCCTTCCTCCTCCTCTCTGCAGGGCTCGGACTCCTCGGCGCCATCTTCTGGAATAACGCCCGCAAAGCCGCCGCCAAAGCCGCCGCCGGCATCGGCTCCATGGAGGTAGACGAAGAGGGGCATACCGTCGTCGGCGGCCCCGCCGAAGACTTCGCCCTCACCCTCCCCATCGTCCTCGAAGTAGGCAGCGCCCTCTCGCTCCTCATCCGGAAAGACAAACAGGGCATCACCTTTGTCGACCAAATGATCCCCAAAATGCGGCATGCCCTCTACCAAGACCTCGGCGTCCGCTTCCCCGGCGTCCACGTCCGCACCGACTCACCCACCCTCGAGCCCGACGAATACGCCATCCACCTCAACGAAGTGCCCATCGTCCGCGGCAAAATCCTCTCCAAACACCTCCTCACAAACGAAATTGAGGACACCCTCCGCCGCTTCAACATTCCCTACGTCGCGCTCAAAAACACCCTCGGCATGCCCACCTTCTGGGTCGACGAAAAGCAGCAACCGCTCCTCGCCAAAGCGGGCATCCGCTACTGGACACCCCTCGAGGTCGTCATCCTCCACCTCTCCAAGTTCTACCGGCAATACTCCGGAGAGTTCCTCGGCATCCAAGAGATGCGCGCCATCATCGAATTCGTCGAAAAGTCGTTCCCCGACCTCGTCAAAGAGGTCACCCGCCTCGTGCCGCTGCAAAAGATGACCGAGATCTTCCGCCGCCTCGTGCAAGAGCAGATCTCCATCAAAGACATCCGCACCATTATGGAGGCGCTCTCCGAGTGGGCGCAAACCGAGAAAGACACCGTCCTCCTCACCGAGTACGTCCGCTCCTCCCTCAAACGGTACATCTCCTATAAATACTCCCTCGGCCAAACGACCCTTTCAGCCTACATGCTCGACCCCGAGATCGAGGAGATGGTGCGCGGCGCGATCAAGCAAACCTCAGCCGGCTCCTATCTCGCCCTTGATTCCGACTCCGTGCAAATGATCCTGCACGCCCTCCGCACCACCATCGTCCCCACACCCCCCAACGCCCAACCGCCCGTCCTCCTCACACTCATGGATGTGCGCCGCTTTGTCCGCAAACTGATCGAGCCCGAGTTCCCCGAACTGCCCGTCCTGAACTACCAAGAAATCGTCCCCGAAATCCGCATCCAGCCTCTCGGCCGCATCCAGCTTACATAAGCAGATTCCAAACGCTATGCTTACAGAACACCGTGTAAAGCGTGCTTTACATTACAAGGATAGACTGAGGGGCGTATTCGAGCGGACGCTCGATGATGCGGGCGCCTGAGGTGTCCTTAACTTGAGCTGGGAGGAGCGACCGCTCCAAATGAGAAACTGTAATCTTTGACTTATCCGTCGAAACCTTGATGAGTTCGTTGCTGTGAAAGCGGTTCGGAGGAACAATCGTTGTAATTCGCTTTTTGGGAAATCTTGTTCGGACCAACCTGATCGCAGGCGTCAAATCCGAATCGTTGGTGATAACAATGGCTCGATCATAGGCGTCTTGATATGCAAGATCGACGAGAGTAATCCCAATATTGACATCGGTCTCTTTTTCTTCATGCCCTGTCCAACGATTGGTACAAGCGGGGCAAGCTCGATCTTTATTCTTAAATTGCCCCATGACAAGGGTTACCCCCCGAATCTCGAGGGCTTGTAAATATTGAGATTGCCGAGCGCGAATAGACGGTTGAAGATGCGTTGCTTTTGCAGAAAAGAAGAATACTCGAGAGAGGATCTCTGTCTGTGGCTTCAAAAACCATTGGCTAAGAGTAATTGGATCAAGCCACTTAAGCTCGGGTCGTCTCAAAGCCCGAATTGCATGGTAGAGATTATATCCGTCTATGAGAGAAATAGTCCGGTCTTGTTGCATAGAAAAAAAGGAACCACGAGCCGGAGCCCGTGGCTTTCGCATGGGGTGACCATGCGGGATGATGAAGCTCATCATACTAAAAAGTTATTTTGACAGCAAGCAGGAGGCTCTCTCTTTAAATCCTCTCTCCTGCTAAATAGGGGCTTATGAGCGGGATTTCGGGCACCACGGCGGCGGCGATTCAGCAGATGAAGGCGCTGACCCTTGAGGGGGAGGTGCAGCAGGTCGAATCGGATCAGGATTACATGGCGATGACTGAAGAAGCCGCCTTTAACCCCAGTGTCATGGCGAGGCGCTTTCGGACGCTCGAAGAGTGGCGCACCGCTCAAGCTGAACGGCAGGTGGAGCAAGAAAAGGTCGAAGATCGCCTGGTGCAGAGGGTGGCCAAGACGGAGGAGACGGCTCAGGAATTTCAAGAGGACAACGAGGAGCTGCAGGCCAAGGTCTTGCTGATTATGCGCGGTCGGCTCAAGGACAAGAGCGATGCCAATGAGGTGTTTGACGTGGTCCGCGAGACGTATGAGGATGTGGCGCTTGCCGATGAGGCGATGGACTTCCTCTTGGCCACGACTGAGGGCGATTTGCACGGCGAGGTGGCCAAGGCGAAAGACAAGTTGGTGAGTCTGTTTGATCGGGAGATCAAGGCGGGCCGCAACATGGGCGAGCAATCCAGAGTGTTCTCGAAGATGGGGTTGGGCTCACCCAACTTGCTGCGCGATTTGTATCGGGAGATCACGGGCACTCCGCGCGAACCGCTGCCGATGTTCGACTTTCTCGCCGATAAGTTTCAGTACATGCAGTTGAAGACGGTGATTCAGTTTTTCCTCCACTCGCTTGCGTCTGATTTAAGGGCGAAGGGTCCGTCGATTGGCCGCCCTCTACTGAAGCGGTTGATGGATGACATTCGGTCGCTGCAGGGCGTGTTGGGCGTCTACCGCTTTTTCCAAGGGCGCATTCCGCTGATGATGCGCGAGTTTCGCTCCTATGATGTGCCGTTCCCGTCGCAGCTAAACTTCGAGATGCTGGCTCGGTTGTTGGTCAAATTGCTCGCAGAGCGCTATGTGTCGACGGAGCGGATTCAACAGACGGCGACCGCATTGGGCGTTGCGGCGCAGACGGCGGCGCAGATTGTCGTCTACTCGCAGATGCGCGATGCGCTCCGCAACATCGCCCCCCGCTTCTTCCGCAATCAGCAGCACCGCGATGAGCTGCTGAAACACTTCCTCGACTTACTTGACAATCTCGAGGAAAAACAGGAAGAGGAAGAGGAAAAGAAATGACCGATCGGTTTGCCGAATTGCTGCACGAGCTGGGCAAGGTGTTGGGCCTTGCGCTCTATCCCGATCACCGCAATGCGTGTAAGATCGTCATTCAAGGTCATGCGGCGCTGCAGATACAGGTGGAGCGAAACGACGAGGATCTCTTCATTTTGGCCCTACTGCCGGAAGTGCCGCCGGGCCGCTATCGGCAAGATGTGCTGAAGGAAGCGCTGAAAGAAAATAGGACGAGCGCGGGCACGTTGGCATTTCTAGCAGCGCAAAATCGGTTGGTGTTATTTCAGCACTTGCGTTTGGAGCATGCAACGGGCGAGACGCTCGCCGCGACCCTCTTTGCCCTGCATGAGAGGGCGCTCGCCTGGTCGAAAGCTCTCCAAGAAGGCAGGACAAGTCCTCCTCATGCGCTCAAGTAAGCACGGCATTTGCCTCCCCCTCTTTTCCCTATGGACGAAGCGCGGTCCAGGCACGTATCTGGATCTGATCCCTGTCATCGATTGGTGCGCCGATGTGGGGTTGCACGTGTTGCAGCTGCTGCCCTTGAATGACACGGGGAGCGATCCAAGTCCCTATAACTTGATTTCATCGGTGGATTTGCACCCGCGGTATTGCGCGGAAGGGTCGTCGGCCTATGCGCAGATGGAGCGGGTAAAGGCGCACGCCGACAAGAAAAAAATTGAGTTGCTGGGCGATCTGCCGCTGCTGGTGGGGCCGGCAAGTCAGGAGGTGCGGGAGCATCCGGAGTGGTTTGAGGTGGGGATGGAGGTGGGGGCGCCGCCCGATGCGTTCAATTGCGAGGGACAGCACTGGGGTTTTCCGATGCCGCGATGGGAGCGGATGGAGCCGTTTTGGCAGAGGCGTTTGGAGGCAGCGGCAAAGATCTATTGCGGCGTGCGGCTCGATCACGTCGTGGGCTTCTTTCGACTGTGGACGGTAGACCATTTTGTACCCGGCCCCGGCAAGGCGTTTTTAAGGAAGCTGCAGGGGATGACGCGGTTGACGCTGATTGCGGAGGATTTGGGGATCATTCCAGAGGAGACGCACAGGGCGCTTGTGGAGTTGGGGATTCCGGGGATTCGGGTGCTGCGGTGGGCCAAGGTGTTTGAGCGGGAGAGCTTGACGACGGTGTCGACACACGATATGCCGCCGCTGGGCGCGTGGTGGCGCACCTGTCCGACGGAGGCCATTCGGGTGTGCCAAAAGAAGGGGTGGCATTACCACCCGCAGATTGCGCGGGAGCAGCGGTTTGAGCTGCTGCGCGACGCGCACCGGACGGCGAGTCTGTATCACGTGAACTTGATTGGCGAGTATCTGTCGCTCTTTTTCCCCGAGGCGCCGCAGATCAATGTGCCGGGGACGGTGTCGCCGACAAACTGGTCGTATCGGCTGCCGCTCTGCTGGGAAGAGCTGGCGACACACAGACCCCTTGCCGAGGCGATCCGTTCACTGATAGAGTGAAAGGGTGTTTGCAGACTCGCTCACGACTCTCTATGCCCGACTCGACCCCAGCTCCGTCGCGGAGCATTTTGCGTTTTACGAGCTGTACCCGCAGACTTACCAGGGGCGAGAGGCGCTCAAGCACGGCTGGGCCTTGCTCACGGGAAGCGAGGATCCGCAATTTGTGTTGCCCGATTTGGATATTCAGCCGCTGATTGCACTGGTGAATCGGGCCGAGTCGACGGCCACCCAGGTGCTGCCCGAGGAGCAACTGGCGGCGATCGACCGAATTGCGCGGCCGCTCGCGAATCGGCGCTTGAGGGGCTTTCAATGTCCCGATGTTGTGGCACTGCAGATGCTGGGGGAAGAGGAGATCGACCTGGCGCGAGGCCTCCTGCTTGCAGAGGGCAATCACTCCCTTGAGGAGATCCGCTCGTATGAGGCGACGCTCGACCTCATGGCGCTCCAGGTGCTCGCGCGGCTGACACCCGAGGCGACCGAAGTGCAGAAGATCCGCGCCCTCAACGACTATATTTTCCACGAAATGCGCTTCCGCTTTCCGCCCCACTCGCTCTATGCGGCGGATATCGACTTGTACACGTTTTTGCCGTCGGTATTGGACAGCCGGCGCGGCGTCTGCTTGGGCGTGTCCATTTTATACTTAACGCTCGCGCAGCGGTTAGATCTGAAGCTGGAGGCGGTGACGCCGCCGGGCCACATCTACTTGCGGTATCGGGTGGGCGACGAGATCGTCAACATCGAGACCACCGCGCGGGGGCTCGACTTGCCGTCAGATGTGTATTTGGGGATCGAGACGCGGGCATTGGAGACGCGGACGGTGCGCGAGGTGATCGGCCTGGCGTTCATGAACCAAGCGGCTGTTGCGTGGCACCGCAAAGACCCGAAAGCGGCCATCGCCCTGTATGAGCGGGCGCTCGTGTACCAACCGCGCGATCCGCTGCTGCAGTTTTTCCTCGCGCTCAACCACCTCTTTGCAGGCAATACGGCGCAAGGCCGCGCGCTCCTCCACGAGGTGCGCGACTACTGCCCACCGAGCGCCACGTTTCCCGATAGCGTGGCAGCCGATTATCTAGATGGGCGGTGCGACTTGCCGGCTTTGCAGGCTGTGTTCTCCGAAGTGGACGCGACCCGCGCCTCTATTTTAGAAAAGCAAGCGGAGATTGAAGCGACGCTCACCCGATGCCCCCGCTTCCGACAGGGGCACTTCAACCTCGCGATCACGTATCTGCAGCTGGGGCGCGAAAAAGAGGGGCTCGAGGCGCTGCAGCACTACCTCGCGCTCGAGCCGCACGACCCCACCGCCCACTATTATGCAGCTGTGTTGTCGCTGCACCGCTTTGATTACCCCAAGGCGTGGGAGCACTACCGCGAGGCAAGCGCCTTTCTCGCCTCGCTGGGGCATCACCCGCATGCCCTGCGCGACCTCAAAAGCGCCCTGTTAAGAACATCCCCAGAGCCTTTACAATAAACCACTTATGAAATATTTCATGCAATTTCAAGGCGACGCTTTGAAATAACATGAAATTTTGATAAAATGATGTTATGCAGCCGTATCTCTCTAGAGCTCTAGAGCCTTTAATCCGCGCAGCCCTTCAAACGTTTCCCGCTGTCCTCGTGACCGGGGGAAGGCAGACCGGAAAGACCACCTGCTTGCAGCACCTACTTCCCGACATGCCGTATGCTTCCTTCGATCGCTTCGCAGACCTGGAAGCAGTCAAACGAGATCCTCGCCTATTTCTCCAAGAACGGCGCCCTCCCCTCTTGATCGACGAGATCCAATACGCCCCCGAGATCCTGCGACTGATTAAAGGGGAAATCGACGCCCATCGCCATGTCTATGGGCAGTACATTCTCACAGGCTCCCAATTTTTTCCCCTGATGCAGGGCGCTTCTGAGTCGCTGGCGGGGCGGGTCGCCATTTTTGAGCTATTCCCCCTCTCTTGGCAAGAGCTCGGTATCCCAATGCCCACACCTCAAGAGACGCTCCATCAAATGGTCCAGGGATTTTATCCCGAATTCATTGCGAATCCGTCTCAAAATCGGATGCTGTGGTTTGACTCGTTTCTCATGACCTATATCGAACGAGATATCCGACAGATCAAGCCTACGTTGGATATCGGTCGATTTCAGCGCTTTCTGCTCTTGCTTGCAGCCCGAGCTGGACAGCTTCTCAACCTCTCAGAAATAGCCAAAGAGACAGGCATTTCACAACCGACTGCGCGCGAATGGGTCGAAATGCTCGAAGCGACCTATATCATCCGCCTCTTGCAGCCCTATTCCCATAATGTCACGAAACGCGTCGTCAAGACACCCAAACTCCACTTTGTCGACACAGGACTCCTCTGTCATCTCCTCGGCCTCCACACGCCTGAGCAGCTCGCCTCTTCCCCTTTTCTCGGCCACGTCTTTGAAAACATGGTCGTCATGGAGGCGATCAAACGCCTTGCGATTCACGAACCGCGGGGCCACGCCTACTTCTACCGCACTTCAAACGATCTGGAGGTCGATCTCCTCATTCAACTCGGCACCACTTGGGAAGCCTACGAGATCAAGTGGGGCTCTACACCGCACCGATCGCAAACGCATGCGCTTGCCCACCTGGCCGAGATCCTTCCCCTTAAGCGCGCCTCCCTCCTTACGCCGCTCTCTGAACGACTCCCACTTGCGCCTCATATTTCAGCTGAACATTGGGGAACTCTGTTGCATTATACCGCTATTAGTTGAAAAGTAGCCTTTTGCCCCACTCGAGCATGTCGCGCGGGTCTTCGTATTGTGCGGTCAGGAAAGATTGCCTCTTCTCGAGCAGTTGCGGCGTCCGCTTGAAGAGGAAGCTCAGCAGTTGCTTCACTTTGCCGACGGCGGTGCGCTGTGGCGTAGCGAGAGTGAGCTCGCGGAAATAGGCCTCGAGATAGGCTTCTAGCTGGGCCCAGCTAGAATGGTAGGGACCGCGGATTTCATGGAAGAGGAACGGGTTGATCAGACTGCCGCGGCCGATCATCAGGGCATCGCAACCGGTCTCCCGGATCATCCGGTGGGCATCGGCGGCAGTGAGGATGTCGCCGTTGCCGACAACCGGGATCTTGAGGAGCGATTTGGCTTGCGCGATGAGGGCCCACTGCGCCGGCGGACCATAGCCATCGACTTTTGTGCGCGGGTGCAGGGTGAGGTAGCGGATCCCGCTCTCTTGGGCGGCCAAGAGATTTTCTGTGAAGAGCGCGGTGTCGGCAAAGCCGGAGCGCATCTTAACCGTGACCGGAATCGACACCGCTTGCACCACGGCCTTGACCACCTCGTGGAGGAAACGGGGCTCCTTGAGAAGGCTGGAGCCGGCGCCACGGCCCGTCACTTGGTTGGAGGGGCAACCGCAGTTGACGTCGATCCGGGGTGCCCCCCGCTTGACCAGCTCTTGGGCCATCGCCGCCATCAGCTCGGGGTCGGATCCCATGATTTGAGCCGCGAGCGGCACCGGAGAGAGCTCATCTGCCTGGTAGCCATTGGCGAGCGACTCGATGTGCGCCTCGCGAGGCACCCGGAGAAAGTCGCGCACCGCCTCGTCAAAACCCCCTACCTGGGCAATTGCCTTCCGGAAGGTGCGGTCCCCCACCCCCTCCATCGGCGCCAAAATTAAGTAGGGGCAACCCCCCTTTCCCTGCAACACCCTTGCGATTATACAGGGCCCCTTTTATAGAAAAAAGTATGAACTGGAAACGGATTTTAGGCGCAATCTTGGCTGTCGGCGGGATTGTTTTATGGGTGTTCTCTTTCTACATTAAAGAACAAGTCGCCGTAGGGCAGCAGAAAATCCAGAGCGCGCAGCAAAAAGTGGATACGGCCAATCGGCTGTTTTCCGTGCGCCCTGAAACCCAGCAGGTCGGCAAGACGCTCACCAATCCGATCCAACAAAAAATCGACGAGGGGAGCTACACCGCAGCTCAGTACACAGCCCTCGCCCACCGGCTCCAATTTTGGGGCATTGTGTGCTTAGCGGGCGGCGGAATCCTGATTGTCTTTGGGAAAAAGCGGGTATAACGCACACTTGTGTGCATGTTCATCGCTGAAGCCTTTGATATTCAAATTGAAACGAGCGACCGGAAAATGACCGGTCTCTACAAACTCACCGAGAAGGAAAAACTCGCCCTCTCGCGGTGGATCGAAAACCACTATGTGCTGCGCGATCTCCCTCTTAAAACGCCGCTGAATCAACCGCGCCCCCACGTGGTGCAAATCCACAACCTGGGCCGCTCGCTTGTCCTCAACGATGGGAGCCATTGGGAGATCGATCCCAAAGATGCCCCCATTGCGTCGGGCTGGTTCAATCCAGAACCCCTCATCTTAGAAGAGCTCCCCAACGGCAAAACAAAACTGACTCACTCGCTGACCGGCTCCTCTATCGTAGGCACGAAGCTGCACTGAATTTAGCAATCTCACAAGATGTTTGCTAAATTTGGGCGGGTGGCGTATAACAGATCTCAAAGAGGTACGTTATGGCTCCCCAATTCACAGAATCGGTCACTCAAGCACTGGAAGAGGCCTTCCAGTACGCTGCATCGCAAAAACACGTCGAAGTGAGCGAGAACCACTTGCTCCGGGCGCTCTTGCTGGAAGAGACGTTCCCCGCGCTGCTCAAGGGATTGGGGCTGGACCCGTCGATGCTGCTCAATCAGCTGGAGACGGCGCTGAAGGGCTTGCCGGTCTATTCGGGCGAAGTGAAGCCGCCGCAGGTGTCAAGCGGGCTGCAGGGAAAGATCCTGGAGGCCGATCGGGTCGCCAAAGGATGGGGCGATTCGTTTGTCGGCTGCGACCATTTGCTGGTTGCATTTTGGAAGGCGCCGATTGAGCCGTTTGCCTCTTGGGTCAAGATGGCGCGCAAAGGCGACATTGAAGCGGAGCTGAAGAAGGCGCGGGGCGGCCGCGTGCTGGACTCCCCGACGGCTGAGGCCAATTTTAAGGCGCTGGAAAAGTACTGCAAGAATTTGACCGAGCTCGCCAAGAGCGGCAAGCTCGATCCGGTGATTGGGCGCGAGGAGGAAATTCGGCGCACCATTCAGGTGCTCTCCAGAAGGACGAAGAACAACCCGTTGTTGATTGGCGAGCCGGGCGTGGGCAAGACGGCGATTGCCGAGGGTCTCGCGCATCGGATTGTGGCGGGCGATGTGCCCGATTCGCTCAAAGGGCGAGAGCTGATGGTGCTCGACTTGGGCGCGCTAGTGGCAGGGACAAAGTTCCGCGGCGAGTTTGAGGAGCGGCTCAAGGCGATTTTGATGGAGGTGGAGAAGAGCGAGGGGCAAATTTTGCTGTTTGTGGACGAGGTGCACACGCTGGTGGGCGCAGGGGCGGCCGAAGGGTCGATGGATGCGGCCAACTTGCTGAAACCGGCACTCGCGCGCGGCACCTTGCACTGCATCGGGGCGACAACGCTCGCTGAGTACCAAAAGTACATCGAAAAAGATGCGGCGCTCGAGCGGCGCTTTCAGCCGGTGACGGTGGGAGAGCCGTCGCTTGAGGATGCGGTGAGCATTTTGCGCGGGCTGAAGGAGCGCTACGAGATTTACCACGGCGTGCGCATTACAGAGGCGGCGCTCCATGCAGCTGTATTTTTATCGGCGCGCTACATCGCCGATCGGCGGCTGCCCGACAAGGCGATCGACCTGATCGACGAGGCGGCGAGCCACATCCGGATGCAAATCGGCTCGTTGCCGCTCCCGATCGATGTGAAGGAGCGCGAGCTGTCGAAGCTGATCGTCAAGCAAGAGGCGCTGAAGCGGGAGGGCGCGTCGACTACCGAGGTGGAAAAGGAGATCGGCGAGAAGAAAGAAACGCTCGCCCACTTGCGCTCGCGGTGGAATCGGGAAAAAGAGCTCATCCAGACGCAAAAAGAGAAGAAAGATGCGCTGGAAAAGCTCCGTTTCCAAGAGGAAGAGGCAGAGCGGAAGGCCGATTACAACAAAGTGGCCGAGTTGCGCTACAGCCGCCTCCCCGAGATGAAGCGGCAACTGGAAGAGGCGCAGGAGGCGCTCTCCAAATTGGAGGGGCGTCTATTGCAGGAAGAGGTGGACGAGCAGCTCATTGCGCAGATCGTGGCGAAGTGGACCGGTATCCCCGTCGAAAAGCTCCAAGAAAAAGAGGCGCAGAAGATGCTCCACTTAGAGGAGCACCTGGGAGAGCGGGTGATCGGCCAACCTCTTGCAGTCAAAGCCGTTTCCGAGGCGATTCGGCGCTCACGAGCGGGGCTTTCCGACCCCAACCGACCCACCGGCGTGTTCCTCTTTGTGGGACCCACCGGCG
>CAYGOG010000012.1:0-13182 GCA_964351415.1 uncultured bacterium
TTGAAGGGGAGCATCGAATCGCTCGCCCGCAATCTCAAGGCAGAGCCGGAAAAGGGCAAGACCTACCGCGTACGCCCCGGCGACACGCTGGAAAAAATCGCCAAAGCACACGGCACTTCTGTCGACAAGCTCAAAAAAATCAACGATTTAGGGATCGACTTGATCGTTGTCGGACAAGAGCTTAAGCTGCCGTCTGAATGATCGGAATCTTTGATTCGGGTGTCGGCGGGCTCACCCTTTTGCGCGCGCTCATGGCCGCCCACCCACACGCCTCCTTTCTCTACCTCGCCGACAATGCAAACCTCCCCTATGGCAACAAGTCGCCCGAGTGGATCGCCGCGCGGAGCCTCGCGTTAGCCCAATTTTTAATTGCACAAGGCGCGACGACTCTTGTCGTGGCCTGCCATACGGCGTCGGTGATTTGCGGCGAACGCTTGCGCGCCGCATTGCCCGTCCCTGTTGTGGACATGGTCTCTCCCTCCCTCGAGCGCTTGCCTGAAAAAGGGACCCTCGCCGTTCTAGCCACACACCGCACTACGCAGTCGGGCAAATATCCGCAGCTGATTGCGGCCGCGCGGCCCCATCTCGAGGTCATTTCGCTCGCATGTCCCGAATTTGTCCCGCTCGTCGAGTCGGGAATATTCAACGGCAAACAGGCAGAGGAGGTGGTGCGCCGCTCCCTTGCGCCGCTGCAGCAGAAGGCTGTGGATTGGGTATTGCTCGCCTGCACCCACTATCCGCTGCTCCAGGAACCAATTGAGCGCATTTTAGGAACCCATATTGCCATTCTCAACCCCGCGGAAAATATCCCGCGCAAAATCCGGGTGCGTAAAAAAAGCGGTATCTCACAATTTATGGTCACGGGAGACGTAGAGGCATTTCAACGGATGGCGTCGATCATCTGCGCGCAACTGGTTGAAAATGTTAACCAAGTCACCGTTACCTCTTGAAAAAAAACTTACATGTGTGAAATGCTGATGTTCACTTGTTTCTGGGAGACATTTTCATGAGTCAAAAAAAACGGATCCTCCTCATCGAGGATGAAGAGGAATTAGCAGCACTTCTTAAACTGCAAGCAGAGCTTTCGGGTTTTAAATTGCACGTAGAAGTCGACGGGATCAACGGATACCGGGCGATTGAGCGCGAACGGCCCGATCTCGTGCTGCTCGACCTCTCGATTCCGGGTGAAAACGGATTCGATGTCTGCCGCAAAATCAAAGGACACCCCGAGCTGAAAAATATTCCGGTCATCATTGTCTCGGGAAAAAATACAGAGCTCGACATGGTATTGGGACTGGAGTTGGGAGCCGATGATTTCATCGCGAAACCGTTCTCGCCCAAAGTCCTTTTCTCCAAACTCAAGGCGATCTTGAGACGGGGCAAAGAGCCCGAAAAAGTGACCAAACACATCAAGTTCGGCGAGTTTTTCCTCGAAGTGGATCGCTATGCGCTCCGCCGCGGCGAATCGCCCATCCCGCTGACTTTGTCGGAGTTTGGGATCTTGCGCCGCTTGGTCTCCAACCGCGGCAAGGTGTTGACCCGCAACCAGCTCCTCGACGATGTGAACAACGACGATGCCTTCATCGTCGACCGAAACATCGACGTGCATATCGCTTCGCTCCGCAAGAAAATGGGGCCGAGCTTCGACTGGATCGAAACGGTGCGCGGCATCGGATATCGCTTTAAGGAAGAACCGGTAAATGCGTAAATCGCTCCTCCTACTGGGTTGGCTCATCAGCTGCTCCTCCACAGATTCAACGAGTGTGAGTGGCAGCGTGGGCACCGGAGGAGGAACGACAGGTGGAGGTGCCGGGGTGTCCCGCACCGCCGCCTCGAGTGTGCAACTCGATCCACAAGAGCGGCGCGCATTGGAACAGACAAGCCCTCGCACGCTCCAGCGGATGGATCGGGGCGAGCCGCTGACGCTCAATGACGTCATCAAGCTTTCCCAAGGGGGAGTCCGCGATGACATCACCCTGCAATACCTCTACGAATCGAACAGCACCTATCAACTCTCTCCGGCACAACTTCGCCGCTTGCGCGATGCAGGCGTAAGCGAACCAGTCGTCGACGCAATGGTCAATTCAGGACAACCGATCCCATGACAGCGCTTCCCCAAATGTATCGCAGTTTCCTCCAAGAATACCGGAAAGCGATCCGCACGCAGCTCGCCTTTCACCTCGGATTCGGCGCACTGTTCGCGGCCGAACTCCTCGCGTTGCTCCTCTTTTTCCCCACGCTGAGCCACTCGGCATTCTTTGCCTTTGCGGTAGGCGCCCTATTCCTCACCTGCTTTACCTACTTCGTCCTCTTATTTTATTTTCAGGCAAATAAACCGGCGCAATATCGGGCACTCCGGTCGCAACTGACCCAAGAGGGACAACCCCACCTCTCGACCGCCCATTCGCTCCTGGAACTCGCCTCTTACCTCGACAGCGAAGAGGCGCCCATTTCAGGCATCCTCGCCCCGGTGACAAACCGACTCATCGAGCGCGACCTACTCCGGATGAAACTCCTCCTCGCCGAACAAGCGGTCGAAGAGCACCTCGAGCAAGTGCGCGAGACGCCGCTCGACCTCGAAGTGCACATGTCGCTCGGCAATGCCTACGTCCTCCTCGCCAAATGGCTCAAAGAGCGCTCCGCAAAAGCTTCCCAAGAGGCCACACGCCTCGCGATGCAGGAATACCTCATCCTCAATCAAGTAGCGCCCCACGATCCGTGGGTGCAAGAGCAACTCGCCGACGGCTATCGAGAACTCGGCGAACGGCACGAGGAATTGCGCCAGATGGAGAGACTCCGCGAACTCAAGCCGCAAGATCCGAACCTGATGCTCCGTCTGGGACGCCTCTCGTTTGAATTAGGCCATGTCGCACAAGGGCTCAAACTCTACGACGAACTCCGCACGCGGGAACCGGCCCATGCCGACGTCCTCATGTCGTGCTATGGCCGCGCAAAACGGGCCTACTCAGAAGAAATTTAAGACACCCGCCCAATCCACTGTGCCGATGACCAGCCCAGCCGCACACACTTGACATGCGCGCCAGTTGACTTTCTCCTGATAGAGCCATTGACCCCACGCGTTGCACGCAACGATCCCGACAATGGAAAACAGCGGATAGATCACCGCGTTTTCAAGACCTGAGGCCACCTCGGTTCCCCAGATGAGAAACAGCGTGCAGAGCATGTTGGCAACCCCGCCATACACACCACCGCGCACCTGCGCAAAGGCGGGGATACGCCGCTCAAAACGGAGGTACTGAGGCAGCTGGAACATCGCTGCGCCCAGGTAATAAAACGGCATAAACCACTGACTCTGAAGAGCTTCCGACGTGAAAAATGAGACCATCTCTTCGGGGTGGGGCAAATTGAGGAGGAGGGCGCGCCACTGAAATATGACGAGGAGGGCGATGTGGCAGGCAAACATGAGCATCGTCACCGTAATCCACTTGCGCTGCAAGGCGGTTTCCCCTCTGCCGGCCCAAAAGAGTCCTGCGACGACGATGAGCGAGCCGAGCGCGTGCCACACTTTGTAGGCGTAGCCAAAGGTCGCGCCGAAAAAGAGGGCCATCAAAATGGCGGGCATCACGGTGGCGGAGTTGAGCGCCGCGAAGGTGAGTCCGGCGGGGCCGTGGGCGAGCGCTTGGCCGAGGAGATAGAGCATCAGGCCGAGAATGAGCCCTGCGCCGAGACCCAAAGCTGCAATCGAGAGAGGAATTTCCATCTGCCCGGTGCGCAAAGGACCCAGCAATGCCGCCGCCGCACAGGCGACGCTCATCTGGATGAGGAGGAAGGTGCCGACAGAGCCCCCTTGATCGAGGCTGCGCCGCATGAATAAATTCGAGATTGCCGCTGACAATCCCGCAATGATGACGAGAAGTAAAGCCATGCCGCCATTATACCTATTACAGAATTTGTGTTCTAAGAGAGCGCTTAAAATCGTACGGCGGCACCCAATGTAAAGCGGCTTTACATTCACAGGATCGACAGGATCGGCGCGCTAACGCGCGCCGGCAGGATACACAGGATAAAAAATTATCTTGCCTATCCTGCCCCCGAGCGTTAGCGAGGGGTTATCCTGCCTATCCTGTTTTTCTCTGTCTCCTATTGGACATTCTGGGCGCACCTAGTATAATGAAGGGATTATGGCCAACCTCTTTGCCATCGCGTTTTTGTTGCTCGTCGCCCCCTCTCCCACACTGGAAGAATCGCTCGCTTTGCGCCGCATTGCCGCATTTTGGGAAGAAGGGGAATACAAAATTGCGCAACACGAAATTGAGTCGTTTCTCGCAGCCCATCCCGACAGCGATTACAGCGATGAATTGCGCGTGGGTCTCGGCGACCTGCTCTTTCGAGAAAAGCAATACGCAGAGGCGCTCGCCGCTTATGCAGACATTGGCAAAGCCGATCTCGTAAACCAAGTGCTTCCCTCGCGGCTCCGCTGTCTCTACGAATTGCAGTGGTATGCGACGCTGGCGGATTTGTGCGAAGAGCGATTGAACGTGGCGCCCGATGCCGAGACGGTGACATTTTTCCTCGAGGCGCTTGAGCAGATGGCTCTGAGCAATCCCGATACCGCGGCCAAGCAGCTCGCGCGAGCCCGCCCCTTCGCAGAACAGGGGACGGCTGCTTATGCGCATCTGCTGTCGATTGCCGGCTCTCACCAAGAGGCGGAAGAGCTCTTTATGAAACTCTCGCTCGTCGAGGGAAATTCTCCAGAGGAGATGCGGTTTCTCGCAGCGTTGGAGCAGCGGCATACCGATCCGGCGCGGGCGATCGCGTCGCTGCGCGATGTGGAGGCGAGCGGGGGCGAGCGAGTCGAAGATGCACGCGTACAGCGGATCGCCCTGTTGCTGAAACAGGGGCTGTTTGACGCGATCTTAGCCGAGCGTGAGAAGTTGATGCACTCCCAGCGGCTGCGGCTCTATTTAGTTCGCGCCGAAATTGCGGTGGGGCACCCGGAACGGGCGGTGGCGCTGCTGATCGACACCGATCTCGACCGAGAGGCGCTCTTACACCTCGCAGAAGTGGCGACCCTTGCACAGGACCGGTTGGCGATGGACAAAGCGCTCATCGAGTTGCAAGAGCGTTTCCCCGAGGAGCCACAGCTGCCTCAAGTGGCGCTTGCGCGCGTGCACCTATTGCGAGAAGCGGGCGATTTGGATGCGGCCCTAGCGGCGTGGGAAGAGCTCTCGAATCCGGGACCTGCCGCCTGGCTTGAGCGCCTCGCGATCGACTATGCGCGGGGCGATTGGGTGGGATGCCGCGACCGCGCGGAACCGCTGCTCGATTCGTCCGCAGAAGGCTGGCGTTTTCGGATTGCGGCGGTGAGCCGTCTGGGCAATCCGACCGACTTGCTCCGCGATTTGGAGCGGATGCCGCTTGCGCTCTTCCCCCCCGATGAGCAGGACAATTGGACGCTCTTGCGCGCGAAGACGCATTACGATCTCGAGCAAATCGATCAGGCGCTGGTTCTTCTACAGTCGCTCGATCACCCCAATGCGCTGCTGCTGCGCGCACTTTGCGCACCAGAAGAGGCAGAGGCCCTATTGCCTGAAGCGTTGGCGCGGGGCGCCGATCTGCTGCCCGAGGGGGAGATCCACTTACTTCTCTACAACGCGCTGTTGAGTCGCGGTCTTACGACAGTGGCGGCTGAGCACCTCTTTGCCGCATCGGAACAGCAGCCGATTTCCTCGGACAATCTCCTCTGGCTGGCCCGTTTTTATGGCCCCCGCAACCCAGAGCGCGCAAGCTCTCTTTATCGCAAAGTGTGCACGGAGCCGAAGGTGGATATGGCCTCGATCGAGTGGGCCGATCTACTCGAGGGAGCTGAGCAGCGGATGTGGCTCGAGCAACTGGCGACGCTCCCCTCGGAAGACCCGCTCTTCAAAGATGAGGTCGACGTGCGGCTGGCCGACTTAGCTGTGCAAGAGGGGCGCCGCAATGAGGCGATCGCCCGCTACCGCAGCGTCGTCGCGCGCCATCCGCCCCTCGAATCGGCCCCCTCGGCCCGCGCGTCCGTATCTCTTGCTGAACTGCTCCGCGAAGAGGGCTCTTTTGAAGAGGCTCTTTCGCTCTTAAAAGCCGCCTCGCTGCAGATGAATTTCGCCCATGAGCCCTACCACCTGCAAGCAACCGTCGCCTACGCCCATCTGCAAGCCGAATTGGCCCCTGAATCGGAGCGGTGGAAAAAGCGGCTGACGCTCCTCGAGTCGGGACTCAAACACTATACGCAGCCCGTTTCGCTGATCGAGCAAGACTACCAGAAGAGCCGCGCGCAATATCCCGATAAAGAACCGCATTACGCAGCCTGGATCGCCCGCATAGAGGCGGAGATCGCGGCCTGCCGCAATGCCCTACAGGAACAGGATGAGGCACCGAAAGCTCGTACTCGCTAGCTTGCTCGCCTCGCTGTGTTTGCATATAGGGGCGATCTGGTTTTTCCATGAGCAGCGTTTCCTCTTGGGAGGCCGCACTGAGCGGCGCAAAGTGCTGCACGTGGCCGGCGCGCAACACCTGATTTTGCGCGAGGTGCCGTTTGCCCCGCGCCACGCAAGCCGCCTACCTCAAGGCGAACAGGTGCACCCCGCGCTCCCCAACCCAGTGCCAGAGCCCAAAGTCCCTCCCCAAGCATTCGCCGCACGCCTCGAGGCGAGGTTGGCGCCGCTCCAATCAAAAGCGTTCCCCCCTCTTTTTGATCTCGCCTCCCAGCTCCCCGAAGCGCCCACTCCTTCCCCCTCGAAACGGGAAATACGCAATCCACTCCCCTGGACAGGACAGCCAACCCTTGCATCACCGCTCCCCAAACCGTATCTCCCTCTCCCTACGGTAACGGAGGAAAACGCGCTTGCAGCGCAACCGCCGACGCGCAGCGCGTTCTCCTTCCCGCCACTGCCGCGCATCCCCAGCCTCTCCGATCTGCAAACCCTCTCGCCTAACGATGCGTTTGAGATTGAGTTGGAGATGACCCGCGATGACAACAACGGCACCCTCTTTGCCTTGACGCTGTGGCCTCGCACACAACTCGAACTACCTCGCATTCCACAGCGGATCACCTTCCTCATCGACCGCTCCAACTCCATTCAACAATCGCGCCTCCGGATCACCAAAGCGGCAATCGCCAAGGCAATCGAAGGCCTGGACCCCGAAGATACGTTTAATATCATCGCGTTTGACCACAAACTCACCAAGGCATTCCCCCAGTGGGTCACCTCCACAGAAGAGACTCTGGCTGAAGCAGAAACCTTTTTAACCGGCCTGGAGCTGGGCTCGCTCTTCCACTCCTCCGATCTCTTCAACCCGCTGGCCCTCACTGTCCCCTATGCCTCCAAACCGGACGAGCACCACACCGTGTTTCTCATCACCGACGGCGAAGGGTTTAGCAAGGAGCGGATGCAAGACGCGATCCTCTCGTCTTGGACGCTCCAAAACCAAGGAAAAGTTTCACTTTACACGCTCGCACTCGACAGCGATCCCTACCTCTCCTTTCTTGAAAACGCCTCGCTCCGCAATCGGGGCAAAGTGATCACCGCCTCGACTGGCCGCGGGCTGAAACGGCGCCTCCTCAAGCTCATGCGCTCCCTCCACAACCCGATCGCACAGGAGATCACCTGTGTCGCCTATTCGCGCCGCACGGGAGCTCCCATCGCCCTCTATCCCGCGCACCACCTCCCCAACCTGTTCCGCGACGACCCCTTGGTTTTGTGGGGACGCGCCGACACCCTGGATGACTTTCTCCTGGTCGTGCAAGGGCGTTTAAAAGAGGGGTGGCTGACCATCCGCAAAGAGATCTCCTTTGCCCAAGCGAAAAAAGGGGGCGACCGCCTCCGCAACCATTGGGCCCACCTATTAGAGATTTATGGCCCTCAAAATCCTTAGCGGCCGCTTTAAAGGGCGCAATCTCAAGACCCCCTCAGGGTCTAAAACCCGCCCCACCCAAGGAGTGGTGCGCGCCGCCCTCTTTAACCGCTGTCAAAATGAATTGGAAGGGGCCCGCTTTCTCGACCTGTTTGCCGGCAGCGGCGCAATGGGGCTCGAGGCGCTGAGCCGCGGGGCAGCTGAGGTGCTGTTTGTAGAGCGGGATCGGGATGCAGCGCGCTGCATCCAAGACAACTTGGCCCTTCTCGGAGTAGAGGCCACCGTGCTCACCCTCGATGCGCTGGCAGCGCTCAAGGCCATCGCCCGCAAAGGGAGCACCTTTACCTTGCTCTACATCGACCCACCCTACGATCAGCCCGCCGCCTATTACGACGAGCTCTTTGCGCTGCTTAAACCGCTCTTAGCGCCCGGCGCGCGGGTGTTCCTCGAAGAGCGCAACGCCACGCCCGTGACTCCAAGCGGCTGGACCCTCCTCGACCGACGCCGTTTTGGCATTACCTCGCTGACTGAATACCATTGTCAAAACGGGTAATGGTTACCGCGCCTGACGGATCGTACTTCCGCTTGTCGCCATGCGGCTGGTCTGCCACATAGTCTTGCTCGAGATAGGGTTTTCCATCGTCGTAGTATTTGCAAAACTTCCCGTCGCGCAATCCATTTTTATACTCGGCTTCAAACACGAGGACGCCCGTCGCATTCCACGTCTGGGCAAGGCCATCGAGCTTGTCATCGGTATAAGGGAAGAGCGAGCTGAGCGATCCATCCTCAAGATAGGTGCGCTCATCGCCATTGCGCAGGTCATTGCGATAGGTCGTCTCCCGCAACACGAGGCCGGTCGCTGAGTATTCGGTTGCAATCCCCTCCCGCTTCCCTTGATAAAAGGAGACGGTTGCGGCGAGTTTCCCATTGGGATGGTAGAAGCGGGCAAGCCCCTCTTTCTGCCCCTTTACATGGGGAACTTCCGATACTTTTTGCCCTTGGGGATTGTATTCGGTGACAAGGCCGTCGAGAAGGTCATCGACAAACTGCGCCTGCATCGCGATCCCCTTGTGTCCCAGTGCATTCGGGGGAAAATAGAGAGTAGAAGGGCCATTTTTGAGATTGCGCGCATAGGTAACCTGCTCTTCGCGCCCATCGGCAGCGCGGAGAAAGAACGGGCCGTCGAGCTTTCCCTGTACATGGTGCGCTTCTTCAGAGAGGATGCCCTCTTCGTTGTACACCTGCTTAAGACCGTGCAGAAGACCGTGTTCATAGGTGAGCAGTCCGACGAGGTCTCCCTTTGGATTGAACACATTTTGGGCGCCGTGCAGCTCCCCTTCATTGTCGTAATGGAAGTCGCGCGAAAGCGTTCCGCTCTCGAAAAAATCGCGGTGATTGCCGACCGGTTTTCCAGCGCGGTAGTGGTGCTCTATCTTCAACTGTCCATTTTCATACCAAGCCTGCTGCACGCCATCGAGGGCACCGTCGCGATAGTCAGCGCTGGACTCGAGAGCCCCAGAAGCAAAAAAGGTCTCTTGTTTCCCCTCTTGCTTGCCCTGTTTATAGCTGCAACGGGTTTGAATATGATCGGCATCCCACCATGTGGCGAGAACGCCATCGGGTTGATTGTCGACAAAAAATCCCTCCGCGACAAGAGCGCCCGATTCATTCCAATCGCGCTCCCACCCGGTTTTCTTTCCCTCGGTGAATTCGACCCGCTTTTTCAGCTGACCATTTTCATACCACTCGGAACAGAGGCCGTCGGGGAGATCGCGCACAAAGCGGCCCTGCTGTTTGAGCTGGCCGTTTTCATACCACTCGGTCACATCACCATCTTTCAGATTGTTTGCAAAGACAATTGAGCGGGCAAGCGCGCCATTTTCATACCACTCTTCGTGGAGACCCTCTCGGTTGCCCGCAACAAATGTGTCGCGCACTTTGAGTGGGCCTGAAGGGTAGTATTGTCTCTGTTCACCGTCGAGTTGACCGCGGCTAAAGTGAAATTCTTGCGCCAGATGCCCATCGGGATACCATTCGACCGCCTCTCCCTCGCGTTGTCCGTCGAGAAGCGCATAACGGGCTGTCAAAACTCCCGCTTCGCTGCGCTCTTGGATCGGCTCGAGCAGCGTCCCTTGATCGTCAAACCGGGCGAGATAGGCCACGTTTCCGTTGACATAACGTCGCACATGTTCGCCGACAGGGCGCCCCTCTACATAGAGTCCGCCCCCCAGGAAATTCCCCTCCTCATCGGAAAACCGCTCCATCCCCTCTTTTTTGCCGGCGCGGTAGGTCACGCGGTACGACTCGCGGCCATTGGGAAAGTAGCGCACGTGAAGACCCGATGGTTCGCCTTGATGGAAGTCGACCGTCTCAAGCAAGTTATGGTCGAGGTCGTAGCTGACAATCGCCGAGCTCCCTTCCCGTTTCCCCTGATGGAACCGCTCTTCTCGCTTCACAGCGCCATTGGGATACCACTCGACGGCGAGCCCCTCTTCTACGCCCCCGATAAATCGGACGAGTCGCGCTCGATTGCCTTCCGGATAATAGAGCGTCCACTCGCCCCTCTTTTTGCCCGACTCATACTCTCCCTCTTCGCGCAATTTCTCCTCTTCGTCAAAGAGCGAAACTGTGCCTTCGAGAAATCCCCGCTCATAGCGCGCTTGTACGCGCACTTTGCCATTGGCATGGAGGCCGCGATAAGGGCCATGGAGAACGCCTCTGTCAAAATGGGCGACTTCGGCAAGCGCGCCATTGGCGTGATAGCTGATCCGCGTGCCGTGAGGGACATAGGCCCCGTCAACTTCGCAGAGCTCTGCTTCGACCATCGGCACGCCCGAGTCAAAATAGGCAATCTCCCGCACAGGGCGCTCCGTTCCATTGGCTTGGGGCTGCATCAGATGCACGACGCGCATCGAGCCGCTGGGATACGTCTCCACCACTTCCATGCGCCAGTTGGGTTGCGGCGGCAACATTTGGATGTGGAGAGGTTCGATGGGGGCGGCTACTGCCGACGTCCAGATCGAGAGAACAAGCGCAAATAGAGAGAGATGTTTCTTCATAAAATTTTTATCTTTGTAAACTGTTAGCTTACCGCAGTTGCCCTTTGAAATCGAGGGGTTTTTCCTCTCCTGCCAGGAGGACAACAGCGGGGGCGGATGGCACAATGGATCCGGTCGCCGCATAGCGCACGACAAATCCCTCGCGCACTTGCAGATGCGGCAAGTGGCGCACCGTAGTTTTAAGAGGCCACTCGGGGCCCCAGCTGAGGAGGAGGCCACCTCGATCCGGTTGCAGCGACACGATCCAATCTTGCTCCGTCGCAATCGAAAGCTCATAGGCGGAGCGGAGCGCCTGCATCAAAACGGCCTTCTCGTTGTTCAGCTGCCGCCGATCGAGCAACGACTTGCCCGCGCTGACGATAACCCCACTTGTCGAGAGGATTAACGCAAGCACCAGGACAAGTTCAAGGAGCGTCACCCTTTTTGAGATTTTCCGATAGGACGTCAATGTCTTTCCGATCCTTTTTCAATCTGACAATCAGCGGAGCGCCCCAACCATCGGTAAGGAGCGAATTCTCGTTTTGCCCATACCCCGATCTCTGGACGATGCCTATCCAATCATCGACAATTTCGTTGAGTGGAATTCCATTCTCGATCGACTCTAGCATGAGGATGTCGTGCACTTGCTCAATCGCCCGATGGGTTCGAAAGAGTTTTCCCTTATGGAGAACCTTGTTCATGTTAAATCCCACCACTGCGCCGATGAGCGAGATGATGGCGATCACAATCATGATCTCGATGAGGGTCAGAGCGTGTTTTCGTTTCATCGTTTTGACAGCGCGGAAACCCGATCCTTTAGGGTCGGGAGGAAGCGCTGCTCCTTGTCGTTGTGAATATAATGATTATTTGGCACGCTTTTTGCCAGATGAAACGGACAATTAGCATCAAGTTGAAAACGACTCCTGAGCAAGAAGCTAGGTTTCTCGCTCTTCGGGAGCAGTTTTTGTCTGTTTGCACCGGTCTTGTCCCCATTGTGATTGAAAAGCGCTGCTGGAATCGAGTGGTTTTGCATAACTTGGCCTACTCCAAAATGCGGGCTGGCTCTTCTCTTGGATCTCAAATGGTTTGCAATGCTATTTTTGCGGTTTGCAAGGCGTATAAAGCGAAGACCCTTTCGAAAGACCAGGACGTCCCCGCGATTCGGTTCCACAAGGGGAAAAGCATTCACTTCGACAAACGCACCTATACGATTTCTGAAAGGTCTATTTCCCTCTACACACTCGAGGGAAGAATCAAGGTCCCTATGGCTATGGGGCCGTTTCAACAAAGCCTTTTTTCTCAAGGAGAGCCTAGAGAGGCAGAGTTGATCTGTAAAAAGGGGATCTGGTACTTCAACTTGGTTCTGGAAGTTCCCAACCCGGTACGCCTCGGAAACGATTTGATGCTCGGCATCGACATTGGGGAAAACGTACTCGCCGCAACCAGCAGCGGAAAACTCTTTGGCGGAGGTGAGACTCGCCATGAAAGAGACAAATTTCTCGCAAAACGGCGTCAACTTCAGTCCAACGGTTCTCAGTCGGCTCGACAGCTGCTCAAGAAAATCTCTGGCAAAGAAGCTCGCCGTATCAAGCATATTAACCACAACGTCAGCAAGCAAATTATCAAGGAAGCGATCAATATCCAAGCAGGCATACTTGTCTTGGAGGACTTGACCCACATCCGGCAACGGATCAAAGGGGGCAAACGGATGCGAAGCCGTCTGCACAGATGGCCCTTTCGGCAATTGCAAGCCATGATCCAGTACAAAGCCGAAAGTGCGGGTCTTCAAGTCCTCTATATCGATCCTGCTTACACGTCTCAAACTTGCTCCGTCTGCGGTCTATTGGGTGTCCGTACTGGACACCATTTTAAATGCTCTTGTGGAAACCAGCAGCACAGCGACCTGAATGCAGGCCGAAATCTCTGCAGGTTTGCGTCGTCTATTGGCAGCGCAACGTGTGCCGTAAACCGCACGCATGTGGCAGCCCTTAGCTGACCATACAGCTTTCCCCTTTAGGGGAGAGTTGTTTACACGACCTCTAGTTGAGAAACGACCCCACATCGGTTAAGGGGATGAGGACCGCGAGGAGGACCAGTCCCACAATCGCCCCCAAGATGAGGAGCAGTATCGGTTGTGCTACCGCGGTGACATGCGCCACCGTTTGGTCCAAATCATCTTCATAGATTTCGGCAATTTGCCGCATCATAAATGGGAGATTGCCCGCCTGTTGCGCTAACGCAAAGAGGCGCGGCACGAGCGGCGGCACGAGCGGATGCCCTTCGAACGGCT
>CAYGOG010000013.1:0-13072 GCA_964351415.1 uncultured bacterium
TCGAGGCAACCGGCAAAGACACCAAGACAATCGAGCGCGCGCTCGACCGCGACACGTGGATGAGCGCCGATGAAGCGCTCGCCTACGGCCTCCTCGACAAAGTGGTGACCACCGGCCCCGAGATCGACAAAATCTTCAAATAATGGACTACAGCGCGGCGGGGAACACCTTTCGGGTTGCCGAATCTGAGACTCGCGAGGTGCCGCCGCATCTCGACGGCCTTCTCCTCCTGCAAAATTTCCGCTTGCGCGTGATCAACCGCGATGGCTCGGAGGCGGCCTCCTGCGGCAATGGACTGCGCTGCATCGGCCGCTACCTCCTCGACACCGGGCATCCTCGGGGCCGTTACGCCATTCAAACGGGCGACCGCACCGTAACCGTGCACTGCTTTGACGAAATCGGCGTCGACCTCGGCGCGCCGCGCGATTATAAGCAGCACGCCCATTTCGACTTCGTCAATACCGGCGTGCCGCACCTCGTCCTGTGGGTCGACAGCCTCGACTTCGAGATCGAACCCCTTGCGCATCCGCTCCGCATGCAGTGGGATGCGAACGTCAACTTTGCCCTGCGCGGCGATCCGATCCGCGTGCGCACTTACGAGCGGGGCGTCGGCGAGACGCTCTCGTGCGGCACCGGCGCCGCCGCAGTCGCCTACAGCGCCCACCGCCGATTCCAGACCCCATTTCCGATTCAACTCAGTTTCCGCGGAGGCCTGTTGCGCATCGAGCCGGGATTGACATTGTTTGGCGATGTAAAGCGGCTTTACATTTGAGAGAGTTGTCAAAAAATCAAAAAGTTTTATACCATTTTTGCCCTGTAAGAATAGAGGGTTCATATGGCTATATCTTCATGGGATTGTCGGGCTAACGGGTCGTCTCCTTTCGGGACTTTGGCTTCTGGAATCGTAGATCTTGCGATTCATCTGCGCGGAGGGCGCAATCGGGCCATTGCAGCCCAAATCGAAGAGATCATGCGCGTGAATCAGAGAAACGTCTCGGGATGGGATGTGGAGCAGGTGGCACAACTAAGGGTTGAATGTTCCGCCTTGCAAGGGCATGCATCTTTAGAAACCATGAAGCGCATTTTTTCCGAAAATACAGGTTTTCTTTCTCGCTTGGGACGCGCTTTAGGGGTACAGACCCATTTCTCTGAAAGGGAAGTAAGAGCTTTAGGGCGCATGATTGCCGTCCGGGAGGGGATTGTGATGCGTCGTCGCGCAGCAAGGGAAGAAGCGCGAGTCAAGGAAGAGGAGGCTCTTGAAGGGGTGAGGGCTCTTCAGGAGAGCACCGAATTTCATATCAACGAAGTCACCGAAGGAGCTCAAATGAGATCTACTGTCGGGCCGGCAGGACCGGGATTCTTTTGGGTGGCTTGGGATGACAGAAATCGAGAGGGCAAAGTACGCGTGTACAGCCTTCTTACAGGAACTCCCAATAGCGAACATGTATTTACTAGTCGCGAGGTGCCCAGTGGCGAGGAGGTTAGTCCTACGGTTGGTTTTACATCTGGAGGATTTGCAACGGTCTGGGTGAGCCGCCCACCTTATGGAAATAATGCAGCTCAGGGGCGGCTATTTGTCGGGTGGAGTTCAGGAGATTTTTCTTCGAGTGAGAGAGTTGCCGTCAATGCGGCGTCGATACAGCAACACCCTGTCCTCGCAGTGCTCCCCAATGGGCGTTACGTCACGGCTTGGTTGGATCCTAACGATGGTGTTTGGGCGCAAGAATGGTCCCCTCCTATTACGCGGTTCGGAGCCCCCAAACACCTAACCACAGAGCCGCTCAGCCGCCCTCCTTCAATAGCCGTTCTTTCAGATGGTGGATACGTCGTGAATTGGGTGGAATCCCCTAGCAAACGGGTGATGCAATGGATAACTGGCGATAGCGAGGCTACCCAAGTCAATGTGCTCCCAGCTCCGGGAGGAATCGTTCGTTCGGCTCTCGCCCCATTGACAAACGCAAGGCATCTGGTCGTTTGGATGGGAAACGAGCCTACCTCAGATAGCAGGCAGGTGCGCGGACAACAGTATCAAGGAGCTTCGAAAATAGGGGGAGAATTTCGAATCAACACGAACCCGACGCATTCCAGCTTCGATGCCTTAGTAACTGGAAACCTGGGTACGCGCATAGTAGTGGTTTGGATCAGCCAAGGACCGAGCATCGTCGGACAGCTCCTCGATCTGAATGGGGCTAAAATCGGTTCTGAGTTTTCGGTCAGTCCCTACGTGGGAACGGAACCTGCGGTTACAGGGCTTATCGATGGAGGCGGCATTGTCACTTGGACGAGTTCTCGGGCCCCTCCTCAAGAGCCCTCCGATGAGGGGATCTTTGGTCAGCGGTTGGACGCATCTGGGAACAAGGTTCCCCTGTTACTCCCCTCTTCGAGTGGGACCCCTGGGGCCTCCTCGGATCGTGATGAATCTCGCATAGGGGGTCTTTCACAGGGCGCATTTATTGCCTTGTTGGCGGGGGGAGGAGGTGCATGCATTGTAATCCCGCTGATTATGCGCTGTGTCGCTAAACTAGACCGTGCCCCTGTCCGCTCTGCAGAGGCAGAGAGAGAAGCAAAAGCCGCGGCTGACGAGGCATTAGCAGCTGCCGCGACATTAGAAGCTCGGGTAGAACAACGGCAAGCCGCTCTCAAACGCCTATTCTCTGGGATGGCACAAGCCATTGTAGGGAGATTGTCTGTCTCTCCTGAAGTCCGGTTACAGTTGGCCCCCTTATTAAACGCCTTCTTCCAACACTCACGACAGGTACCTGTAGAAGACATCATCGAGGAACGCATCCCAACCCATATTTTGCTTCGCCGGCATATCGAAGAGGAGTTTGCCCTTCATTTTTCCGCAAAAGCCTATCTATGGGATTCAGGGGCGATTTCAGCAGAAGACGTTCAACGCGAAGCGGACCAAGCTCTCATTGTCGCAATGTATCGGAGAGAGCCTCCTATTGAAGAGAGGGGAGGCGCAGGGGGAGCGGCGGCCGGCTCTTCTGTCGACAAGGCGTTTGTCAGCGGAATCAAGACAGGAGCGGCTAAAAAAGTGGGCGAAGCGGTGGGCAAAGCGGGCATTACCGCTCTCCGCGGCGTGATAGGCGTATGAGCCAGCTACAAAAAAATCAACCACAGAGAGCACAGAGGACACAGAGAAAGAAGATCCAAACTCTGCGACTGGGAAGAGCATAGGTACTATTCTTTCTCTGTGGTTCAAAAATTCAATCCCCTCCGCGAGCAAGGTTCAGAAAAGTCGCACATCGCGTAAACATCGATTTTTCAATCAATAGAGGTATACAACCGGCTCGGGTGATCTCGCCTTTACATCGGGGACATAATCAGGTACAGTGAGGGGATTCAAGAGGTCTCCTTATATGGGTCTGCGGCCCTTTGCATCGTTTCAGAAGAAAGGCACTGTCGCAGCCCCCCTGTTTTCTCGAGGGACGTATCAGTTCGAAGTGAAAGAGGGGAAAAAAATTTACTACCCCTTTTTGCAATTGAGCGATGAAGGCGCCGTCAGGGATTCGTTTTGCTCGTGTGCGGTGTCGGAAAAGGGCGATGGGTGCCCTCATCTGGCTGCCGCCTATGATGAGGTGATGGAGAAGGGGATTCCGCTCCATGTCCGCTTTGCCCGCTCCTTTTGGAATGCACTTTGCTGGATGCTCTTTCGGCATCTGGGGGAGCCGCTGAAGCGGCTGGGGCCAGGCAAATATGGCGCGAAGTTTGTGAAGTTGGAAGGCGCCGGACTGAAAAAGTTATTGGAGGAGCGGGGGCCTGAAACGGAAGAGACGTCGTTGAAGTTTTCGGGGTGGACCGCTGAAGAGATGGCGGCGTATCGGCGCGGAGAGGGGAGCGAGGCGCTGCGGTATGAGCTTTCGGTATGGAGCGACATCGCCAAGTGGATGATGCAGCTGGCCGAAGAGGAGTATTCGATTGCGTTTGGCGAGGGGGAGCCGCCGGCAGATGTGGATGTGCGGATGGCGGGGCTGAAAGTTTGGGCCTCGATTGGAGTGGCCGATTGGCCCTCGCTGATTCCGTCGCTCGACACCGTGCAATCGCCGCTGAAGGTGTGGAACGAGGGCGAAGGGTTGGTTCAATCCATTGCGTGGACGGGCGATGTGCTGCGCATTCAGAAGCGGGCGGGCAAGGAGGCGGTTGAAGGCGCGGAAGTGGGCGAGTGGCGCTATCTGCCCGGCAAAGGATTTGCGCGACAGATGCGCGATCCGCTACTCGAGAAAGAGGAGCTGCGCGGCGGCGAAATAGCGCAGCTGCTCGATCGAAGGCCGACCCTTGTGAAGCGGTTTTTGGATGTGGAAGAAGAGCCGCAAGCGGCGGGCTATCACTTGCATTTCGATGCGGAGCGGAATCTGCACATCGAACTCTATTGGCGCGAAGTGGGCGATCTCAAGGGCGCGCAGTTATTTGGCTCGTGGGTGCATGCAAAGCGGTTTGTGAAGTTTGCCGATCTGCCGTTTCCGGCGCTCGAGACGGTCGTGCCGCGCGCAGAGGTGGCCGCCTTTGTGAACCACCACCGCGTGTGGCTGCACAATGTGCCCGGTTTTCGGACGCACTTGCGCAGTCTTGAGTCGCGCTTGATTTACTCGGTCGACGCGGAGGGGACTCTCCGCTTGGAGGCGGAGCTGTCGTATCCCGAGTCGAGCGAGTCGCTCGACTTTGGCGAGTGGGTGTGGCTGCCGGGGCAGGGGTTTTTTGCCAAGAGCGAGGCGCGCGGACGGGTGCCGCTGTTTCCAGGGCTCGAGGTGCGCGTGCAGGAGATGCCCGAATTTTTGCAGGGGCACCGCGAAGAGCTCGAGCAGGTGGAGCATTTTTGGTGTCAGCAGTGCCCTGTTGTGCGGCGCGGGCTGTCGGTGCACCTTGATGGAGAGGGCCGGATTGCACTTGCGCCGGTGGACGAGCTGATTCCCGATGTAAAGCCAGACGAGCTCCGCTTTTACGGCGACTTTGTGTACTGGAAGGGGCACGGCTTTACCGAGGTGCCGCCGCTCGCGCGGTTGCCGGAGCGGTACCGCGAGCCGTTGGTGCTGCCGATCAACCACGAGGCGGCCTTTCTCACCTTCGAGTTGGAGCCGCTCAAGCCCTTTGTCCTCGATCTCGACCCCCGACTCAAGCGCCCCGCCTCGCTCCGGTTTGTGCTGCACAAGGTGGAGCGGGAAAAGCGGCGGCGCGATTGGACGGTCGACGGCGCCTACCTGTCCGAGTTTGGCCAGGTGGACTTGGTGGCGATTTGGGAGGCGTTCCAGGAAAAGCGCCGCTTTCTCTATTCGCCCGCCGGCCTTTTGGTGCTCGCAGAGCCCCGCTTTCAGTGGATCCGGCAGCTGCAGAAGCGGCGCATCGACCTTGTGCACCGCCGCCTGCGCTTAAGCGCGCTCGAGTGGATCCGCTTGAGCGTGTATGAGGAGCTGCCCAATGCGCCCCCATTTCTCGAAGAGGTGGTGCGCCCCTTCGATATGACAGCACTGCAGGCGCGCCTCCGCCCCTACCAGGAGTCGGGGCTCCATTGGCTTTGGTCGCTCTACTGCCACGGCCTCTCGGGGCTGCTCTGCGACGACATGGGCCTCGGGAAAACGCTGCAGGCGATGGGGCTCCTCGCCGCGATGGTCGCCGAAGACCCCGAGCGACAAAATAAGTATTTAGTTGTCTGCCCCACTTCGGTTCTCTATCACTGGCAAGAGCTCTTCAAGCGGTTTTTCCCCAGCCTGCGGATCCTCGGCTACCACGGGATGGCCCGCACCCTCGAGGCGTTTGCCACAGACTACGACGTCCTCCTCACCTCCTATGGGATCCTGCGCGCCGGCAAAGAAGCGCTGGGCGACCATGCGTTTGAGCTGGCGATCTTCGACGAGATCCAAATTGCCAAAAACCCCTCTTCGCAGACGCACAAAGCGCTCGGCAAGGTGCAGACGCGGATGCGCCTCGGCCTGACGGGCACGCCGATCGAAAACCGCCTCCGCGAGCTGAAAGCGCTGATGGATCTGGTGTTGCCCGGCTATCTGCCCCCCGATCCTATTTTCCGCGATCTGTTTGCGCTCCCCATCGAAAAGGGGCAAGACCCTGAAAAGCAGCAACTGCTGGGCAAACTGATCCGCCCCTTCCTGCTGCGCCGCAAAAAGAGCGAAGTGCTCCTCGACCTGCCCGAGAAGACCGAGGAGATCGCCTACTGCGACCTGTCGGAAGAGCAGGCCGATCTATACCGGAAGGCGGTGAGCCAAATCCGCGGCAACTTTTACGGCGATTTGCGCGACACATCGAAAGCGATCTCCTACGTGCACATCTTCTCGGCGCTCTCCACCCTCAAGCGGCTCTGCGACCACCCGGCGCTTGTGGGAGGCCGCAAGGATGGCCACTCGGGGAAATGGGAGCTGTTTCTCGAGCTGCTCTATGAGGCGCGCGACAGCGGCCAAAAAGTGGTGGTCTTCTCGCAGTATTTGGAGATGCTCGCCCTCATCGAGACCTATTTGCAGGAAAAGGGGATCGGCTACGTGAGTCTGAAAGGCTCAACCCGCGACCGGATCGAGCCGATTCGGCGCTTCCGCGAAGATCCCACCTGCGAAGTGTTTGTGGGCTCGCTCTTGGCGGCCGGCGTTGGGATCGACCTCACCACAGCGTCTGTCGTGATCCACTACGACAGGTGGTGGAACCCAGCCAAGGAAAACCAAGCGACCGACCGGGTGCATCGGATGGGGCAGAGCCGCGGCGTCCAGGTGTTTAAACTTGTGACGAAAGACACGATCGAAGAGCACATCCATCAGCTGATCGAGCGGAAAAAAGGGCTTCTCGAGCAGGTCGTCGGCTACGACGATGCGGAGACTTTGCGGACGTTAAGCCGCGAAGATCTGATCGAGATTTTTGACAAAATGAATCTTTAATTCGCCCTTGATCACCTTTCGGGAAGGGGGTATTCTCCCCGAAAAGAGATAGGATCGCGTTGCGCATGTTCGGGGGCCGCGAGGCGCTCCTCTGCCTCCCTTAACCATTGCATGCATTCCTCCCTTTGCCTTTCGGAACGACCCGGCTTTTGGGAGATCCGTAGCGCTTGGTCCCTCTGTCGGGTAAGCGACTGACGATCCACTTCAATGAGAGTCATAGCCTGGCAGATGAACATCTTAAATGCATCTTCAGACACTGTCGTCTCCTCACTCCAATGCGGCAATTTATCGGGGACAAACATAAAAATGTTAGAATGTTTAGTCCCCAGAAATTCTATTGTGCGAATTTTCTTGGCAGCGATCCTGAATCCGTTCGCAATTTCTCGGAACTGCGCTTCTGAGGCTCGTCCCTGCGCATGTAAATAAAATCCAAGAGGGGGGATAAGGACCGCAAAAATCAGTAAAGAGATGCGGGCCACAGTAACAAGGGTGGAGTCGGAAAGCCCAAACGCTTGATAAACAACGGCATACGCAGCTCTTTTAAAAGAAGGTCCCGTGCTCAGAGAGACAGATACTTCCAAAGCCTTGTCGCGAGCGGCGGCCAGAGTCCGTTTCCCATTTTCGATCCGCGCTGGGTCTTGATCCGGTATTTGCCAAGGATGGAAGTAACGCAAGAATCGGATCAAAGAGGGATGGGTTTCTTCCACAATTTCATTGGTCAGAGTCTGAGCGGGCCACAACGCCCGATCTTCCGGGAGACAAGATAAAAGTTTTGTTAGCTTCATGCGATCCACTCCTCCTAGATAAGTGCCGGTAATTTTACGCTTGCCTTGGGTTAATTCCAATCGCTAAAAAAATATGTGATGTACACTTTAAGGGGAGGCCCTCTATAATGCTTCTGTTATGCTCCCTAAAATCGCGATCGTGGGACGCCCCAATGTGGGGAAGTCTGCCCTTTTCAACCGGATTTGCCAGAAGCGCATCGCCATTGTCGATGAAGCTGAAGGGGTGACGCGCGATCGTTTGTATTATAAGGCGGAAGCGTTTGGGCGCGAGTTCATTGCGATCGATACGGGGGGCATCGACGGGCACTCCAAGATGCCGTTTAACGACGAGGTGAAGGTCCAGTCGCTCTTGGCGATCGAGGAGGCCGACGCGGCCATTTTGGTGGTCGATGGACAGGTGGGGCCGACGCTGCTCGACGAAGAGGTCGCGCACCTGCTCTTGCGGCAGAACAAACGGGTCGTGCTCGCGGTCAATAAAATCGACCAGAACCATGATGAGATGCTGCTGCATAACTTTTATGGGTTGGGCATTGCACAGGTGATGCCGATTTCCGCCCTGCACGGCCACCAAGTGGCGGAGCTGCTCGAGATTGCGCTCGAAGGGTTGGCGGTGGCCGAGGCGCCGGCCGATCCCCATGCGGGGCGGATTCGGGTATCGATTGTGGGGCGCCCCAACGTGGGCAAATCGACGCTGTTGAATCAGCTGTTAGGCGAACACCGCTCGATTGTGAGCCCGACCGCCGGGACCACTCGCGATGCCATCGATGCGCCGCTCGGCGAGGATCTGCTGCTCGTGGATACGGCGGGCATTCGGCGCAAAAAAGCCGAGCGCGATGTGGTCGACAAGTTTGCTGCGATCCGCACGGAAGAGGCCATTGAGCGCTCCGATGTGTGTCTGTTGATTTTGGACTCATTTGAGGGGTTCACGACGCAGGAGAAGCGGATTGCCGCGATGATCGAAGAGCAGGGGAAGAGCTGCATCTTGCTCTTTAACAAGTGGGATTTGATCGAGGGTCTCCGGATGGAGCACGCTTTGCGCGGGGTGCGCGAGGCGAGCCCATTTTTAAGCCACTGCCCTGTGGTCTTTTTATCGGCGCAATCGGGGCGCAACGTGAATAAAATTGTGCCTCTCGTGCGCGAGGCGTACCAAGAGCGGTCGCGCCGCATTGGAACGGGCGAGCTAAACCGCTTTGTCGAGAAGTGCGTGCAGAAAGTGCACCCGCCGATGATCACCGGCAAGCGGCTCCGCATTTACTACATGGCGCAGGTAGAAGTGTCGCCGCCGAAATTTGTCCTCTTTGTGAATAAACCCGAGTTGCTCATCGACTCGTACAAGAAGTACCTGATCAACAGCTTCCGCGAAGAGTGGAACTTTGCAGGCTGTCCCCTCCTGTTTGAACTCCGCGGAAAGCCGGGCAAGCAGAGCGGGACAGAATCTAAAATTTAGATTATAGGAGGGCTATGAAGCTCCCTTCTCCTTCCGTTGTGACTCCGTTTCCATTTATTGAGGAATTGAAGGACTACAGCCTGCCCACATTTCGGGCCGACCTGATGGCCGCCTTGGCCGTTGCGCTGATGGCGATTCCGCAGTCGATCGCCTATTCGCTTTTAGCGGGGCTGCCGCCGACGGCGGGGTTATACGCGGCGATTTTCGGCACCCTCTTGACCGCTTCGTTCGGCTCTTCGCGGCACCTCATCTCCGGCCCCACAACAGGCGTTGCACTTCTGATTCAAACCACCATTGCCGACCTGCTCTACACCTACTTCAGCAGCACAACCGGCGCTGCGCGAGACGCCCTCGTGATGCATTTGCTTACGCAGGTCATCTTGGTAATGGGACTTGTGCAGGTGGGATTGGCCTTTTTCAACGTCGCCAAGTTATTGCAGTTTGTGAGTCGCCCCGTCACGCTCGGCTATTTTGCCGGGATTGCGAGCGCGATTGTCGTGAGCCAATCGTTTGCCATTGCGGGAATCGCCGCTCCGGCAGGGGATCAACCTGTCTTGCTCCGCGCGGTGGGGTTGTTGGGCCACTTGCTGCAAATCTCATGGCCCACCCTGCTCGTCGGCACGCTCAGCTTTGCGGCGCTTGCGTATTTACAGAAGCGGATCCCCAATTGGCCCTATGGGCTTTTCATGCTCGCCGGCGCTTCGCTCTTGGCCTGGGGGATCAATGTGGGGCTAGGGCAGGAGACCGTCGCCACTCTCGGCGATCTGAATTTAGCGGGACGCCTCCTCCCGAAGTTGAAGTTCCCCCTCTTAGACCTCTATTTGCTCAGCAAGATTTTCCCCGGCGCGCTGGCGGTGGCCTTATTGGCCCTGCTGGAGATGTATTCAGTATCGCGACAGTACGCTGTGATGGGGGGATATAGGACCTCGGTCAACCAGGACGTCTTTGGCCTCGGGGTCGGCAACCTCACCCTCTCTTTTTTAAGCGGGGCGATGCCGGCCTCCGGGAGTGCGACAAGAACGGCGCTGGGATATCGACTGGGGGCCAAGACCCGGGGGGCAGCCATGCTCGCAGCCCTGCTGACCGCCGGCGCGCTGATCGTGTGTTGGCCGTTGATCGGGCGCATTCCCCCCGCGGCTCTCGCGGCGCTGCTATTTGCGACCGTGCCGAGTTTGGTGCCGATGAAAGAGGTGAGACTCTGCGTGCGGGCGACGAAAGAAGACGCCTGGATCTTCTTCCTCACCTTCACCGCATGCCTCCTGTTTACCTTAGATATCGCCTTCTTCATCGGCATCTTGCTCTCCATCGCCTCCTACTTGCGCAAATCATCGGTGCCCCATCTGGTCGAGTACGCGTTTAACGCCAAGGGGCGGCTCATGGTGGTGAATTTGAAAGAGGACGCCCATCGGAAGGTGCGGATCATCGGCATCGGCGGCGACTTATACTTTGCCACCGCAGAGGTGTTCCAAAACGCGCTGCAGACGCTGGCCGAAGATCCCGACGTGCAGGCGATCGTCCTCCGCCTCAACAACGTCTACCACATGGACGCCTCCATCTGCCTCTCCATCTTGCGACTGCACGAGACGCTGCACGAGACAAAACGGCACCTCGTCATCAGCGGGTTAAGCGAAGAGGTCTGGCATGTGTTCCACCGCGCCGGTCTGGTCCAGCATATCGGCCTCGACAACCTCTATTTCTCCGATGAGAGCAACCCGCAATTTTCCACTTGGAAGGGATGCCTCCGCGCCCAAGAGCTCATTCACAAGACTTAAAATCACCATCTTGCTAAACTTTTTTTGATTTTTTGGAGGTACTATGCGTTTTGTAGGATTCATACTGATACTCGCCGTCGGACTGTACGCGCAAGATGAGGTGTTGACGACCCCTGATTTGCCTGTGGAAGTGGCGGAAAGCCCCGAGACCTTTTTGGCAGACCCGATCGTGGAAGAAAGTGCTCCTGTCGTGGCTGTGAGTGAGCCGACCACGCCTCCGAAGTCGCGGCGGGGATGTAAAAATTGCAAACCGCGCAAAAAGAACGCGAATAGGGTCACAGAAGAAGTCACTTCAGAGATTGCAAAATAAGAGTTACCGTTAGAAATTGGGGATATGACTCACAAACCCTATATCTCCGCCAGTGAAACCGTTCGAGAACTCAGTCTGCGCGCGCTCGGCGTCGGGATTGTCTTCAGCCTCTTTTTTGCCGTTGCGAACGCCTATCTGGGGTTGAAGATCGGGCAAACGATCTCCGCCTCGATTCCCGCCGCCATCTTATCGCTTGGGCTGATGCGGGTGCTGTTCCGCAATGTGACGATTTTGGAGCACAACATCATCCAAACCATCGCCACCATGGGCGAGGGGACGGCTGGCGGCCTGGTCTTCGCGCTGCCGGCCCTCCTCTTTTTGGGGGAGACTCCCTCCATTTGGGAGATCTTCCTCCTCTCTACACTGGGCGGCATCCTCGGCATCTTATTCATGATCCCGATGCGCCGGTTTCTGATCGTCGAAGAGCACGCCAAATTGCCCTATCCAGAGGGAACCGCCTGCGCGCAAATCTTGATGGCCGGCACACGAGCCGGAAAATCGGCGATCGAAGCCGCTCGCGGCGCCATCATCGGCCTCATCTACAAAATTGTGATGAACGGCTGCTACCTCTGGAACGAAATTCCCAGCTTTGCCGTTCGGTGGCTGCCGGGCGCTACGTTTTCGGTCGACGGAACCCCCGCCCTGCTCGGCGTCGGCTACCTGATCGGCTCCCGCATTAGCTTCCTCATGCTCGGCGGCGGCATCCTCGGCTGGTTTGTCCTCATTCCCCTCATCACGAGCGTTCAGCCCATCCCGATGAGTCCTGGCGACATCTGGGCGACCCACATTCGGTACATCGGCGCAGGCGCTGTCGCGACCGGGGGGATGGCGAGCCTCTTCAAGATCTTCCCGCTCCTCATCCGCACCTTCCGCGAAGGGTGGAAAGAGCTCTTTGCCAAATCGGAACACCGGATGCGCCTTCCGCGCACCGATCAAGACATTTCGATGAAGTGGCTTATCATTGGCGCGTTTGGCGTCGCTTCCCTCCTGTGGATTTTGCCCCTGGGCTTTAACCTCTTCACCGTGCTGTTGCTGATCGTCCTCTCCTTCCTCTTCATCGGCATCTCCTCCATCACCGTAGGTCTTGTAGGGAGTTCTTCTAGCCCCATCTCGGGGATGATCGTCACAGTCCTCCTCATCACATGCATTACGTTCGTCTTGTTGGGATGGACCGAGCGGGTCTACCTCTTGTCGGCCATCATGCTCAGCATCGTCTCGTGCGTCTCGATTGGCCTTGCGGGGAATACATCGCAAGATCTGAAAACTGGCTTCCTCCTCGGGGCGACTCCCCGCAACCAGCAGATCGCGCAACTCATCGGCGTATTTGCCCCCTCTCTAGCGTTGGGATCGACCATCTACGTCCTCAATGAAGCCTACACAATCGGCTCTACCGAAATGCCCGCGCCGCAAGGGGCCATGCTCGCCATGATTGCCTCGGGCGTCATCGCGAAAACGCTCCCGTTTGCCCTCATCGGCATCGGGATCTCCGTGGGAGTCCTCCTGCTGATCCTCGGGATTCCCGTCCTGCCCTTTGCGATTGGCCTCTACCTCCCGCTCTCCCTCTCTGTGGGCACTGCATGCGGCGGCCTTGCGCACCTCCTCGTCACCAAAATGCGCCGCGCGCCAAGCGATACCGGCGTCCTCTTTGCCTCGGGGCTTGTGGGCGGCGACGCCGTGGCAGGCATTGCAATCGCCCTCCTGACCGTATGGGGTTTGATCCCCGCATCGGGCAGCTATTTCTCCCCCGACATTGTCAGCGTCGTGCTGTTTGCCCTGCTGGGAAGTGTTTTATTCCGTACTGCCCTCAAGCCCGGCAACCCTGAACCCAAATAAAAAATAAGAAGTAAAAAAGAGTGGGTTTTCCATAGGCAGTCGGGGAC
>CAYGOG010000014.1:0-13007 GCA_964351415.1 uncultured bacterium
CTTCATACGCTTCCGAAGCGGCCTTAAATTGCGCTTCCGCCTCTTTATTGCCGGGATTGCGGTCGGGGTGGAGTTCAAGCGCCTTCTTGCGATAGGCTTTCTTGATCTCATCGGGCGTAGCGCCCTGAGCGACTCCGAGGGCGGCGTAGTAGTCTTTCATTGAAACTTAGTAGTTTTTATTGCGAAGAGCGAGTTTCGCCCGTTTCGCAGCGGCTTTCGACTTCGCGCGGCTCTTTACGGAGGGTTTATCGTAAAAGCGGTGTGCTTTTGCGGCTTTCATGATCCCTTCTTTATCGAGTTTCTTTTTGAGGGCGCGGAGGGCTTTGTCGATCGGCTCTCCAAGTCGAACTTTTACGCTGGGCATTGACTGTTTCCTATGGGGTTCAAAAGAGTCTCCGATTGTACCCCAGGGTAGAGCTTTCGTTCAAGATAGACGATCTTCAGGGGGCCAAGTGGGGCCCGCTCGGGGTGGGCAACCGCTGCCTGAACGGCCAAGGGCAAACCGAGTTTCTCGGGGTGATGCGAGGCGAGGTGGGGGATGTCGCGCAGCTGCTCGAGAGCCTCAGCGCGCGTCAGCAATTGCGGCTTATCCCATTCAGAGGTAAGGACATAGACACCTGGCGTGCGGGCGTCGAAGAGGACCGCCCACGGCCCTATAATAGGGGCAAAGGCGGTGAGGCTGCAGAATCCATAGAGGGGGAGGCCCCACCCCAGCGCAAGACCAATGGCCAGAGCCGCTCCGACCCGCACGCCGGTGAACGAGCCCGGCCCCTGACCGACCGCGATCGCCGTAGGGCGGCGACCGTCAAGCATTTTTTTGACAGCCAGGGTCAGGTGGCGGGAGAGGGAGGGGCCTCCGTCTAACAAAACCCGCTCCCCTTCAAAGAAGAGGACAGCTCGATTGGTAGCTGTTTCGAGATAGAGGATCGACATGGCCTACGAGTTTACCACATATCGATAGGATGTGGTATAGTTTGGAGCTTTTTGATAAGAGTGAGTTGTGGACCCAGACGAGCCGATAGATCTTCCCGAGGAGACAACATCTGAAAAGATTCTCCTCCCGACCCTGCCATTGCCGGGGCAACTCTTCCTTCTCCCCTTGAGTCGCCGCCCCTTTTTCCCGGGGATGGCGGCGCCGCTCGTGATTGAGCCGGGTCCCTATTACGAGGTGCTCAAGCTAGTGGCCAAGAGCGACCACAAGTGCTTAGGGCTGTTCCTCACGGACAAGGAAGATCAAAATATTTATAAGCTAAAGATCGACGACCTGCACACCGTAGGGGTGGTCGCCCGCATCTTGCGGATCATCCCGATGGAGCAGGGAGGGGCGCAAGTCGTCCTCAGCATGGAAAAGCGGGTCTCCATCGTCAAGCAGGTGAAGTCCAAGTACCTCGCCGCCACCGTGAAATACCACGACGATGCGCCGGTCGACACCCTCTCGCGCGAGGTGAAAGCCTACTCGATCAACATCATCACGACGATCAAGGAGCTCCTCAAGCTCAACCCGCTCTTCAAGGAAGAGCTCCAGGTCTTTCTCGGCCACTCCGACTTTACCGAGCCGGGGCGCCTGGCCGACTTCGCCGTCGCGCTCACGACCGCCACGCGAGACGAATTGCAAGACGTGCTCGAGACCTTCGACATCCAGACCCGCATCGACAAGGCGCTCCTCCTGCTGAAAAAAGAGCTCGACCTCTCGAAACTGCAGAGCACCATCAACCAGCGCATCGAGGCCAACATCTCGAAGGCCCAGCGCGAGTTTTTCCTCCGCGAACAGCTCAAGGCGATCAAGAAAGAGCTCGGCGTCGAAAAAGACGACAAAACCGTGGAGACGGAGAAGTTTGACGAGCGGCTGAAAATTCGCAAAGTCCCCGACGATGTGCAGAAGGTGATCCGCGAAGAGCTCGACAAGCTCGCCACCCTCGAGCCGCAATCGGCCGAATACAACGTCTGCCGCAACTACCTCGACTGGCTCACCATCGTGCCGTGGGGCATCTACAGCGAAGAAAATCACAACGTCGAAAAGGCGCGCAAAATCCTCGAGGAAGACCACTCGGGGCTCAAAGACATCAAAGAGCGAATCCTTGAATTCATCGGCGTAGGAAAACTCACAGGCGGCGTCAAAGGGAGCATTATTTGCCTCGTCGGGCCTCCCGGCGTCGGCAAAACCAGCATCGGCAAAAGCGTCGCCCGCGCCCTCAACCGCAAATTTTACCGCTTTTCAGTCGGCGGCATGCGCGACGAGGCGGAGATCAAAGGGCACCGCCGCACCTACATCGGCGCCATGCCCGGCAAGATGATCCAGGCGCTCAAATATTGCCAGACGATGAACCCGGTCATCATGCTCGACGAAGTGGACAAGCTCGGCGCCAGCTATCAGGGCGACCCCGCATCGGCTCTCCTCGAAGTGCTCGACCCCGAGCAAAACAAAGAATTCCTCGACCACTACCTCGACGTGCGGTGCGACCTCTCGAACGTCCTCTTCATCGTCACGGCAAACGTCCTCGACACCATTCCGGAGCCGCTCAAAGACCGGATGGAGATCCTCCGCCTCTCCGGCTACATCCAAGCGGAGAAAGTGGAGATCGCCACCAAGTACCTCGTGCCGCGCAACCGCGAGCTGATGGGGCTGAAGGCCACCCAAATCGCCTTCACGAAAGGCGTCCTCGGGCAGATGGTCAACGCCTATGCGCGCGAAGCCGGCGTCCGCACCCTTGAGAACAACATCAAGAAAATCATGCGCAAAGTAGCGCTCGTTGTCGCGCAGTCGAAGAAAAAGCTCAGCAAGATCGCCATTACCGAAGAGAACATCGAGAAATACCTCGGCAAACCGATCTTCACCTCCGACCGCTACTACGACCGCAATCCCGTCGGTGTCGCAACCGGCCTTGCGTGGACCTCAATGGGCGGCGCCACACTCTACATCGAGACCATCCACTACCCCGCCGAGAAGACCGAGATGAAGCTCACCGGACAAGCGGGCGACGTGATGAAGGAATCGGCGCAAATTGCGTGGACCTACGTCCAGAGCAATTGCGCAAAATTTGCCCCCGACATTCCGTTCTTCGAAAAATCGCAAATCCACATCCACATCCCCGAAGGCGCCACTCCAAAAGATGGCCCTTCAGCGGGCATCACCATGGTGACGGCGCTCCTCTCGCTCCTCCTCAATCGGCACGTTTGCGACAACCTCGGCATGACCGGCGAGATCACCCTGACCGGGCGCGTCTTGCCGATCGGCGGCCTCAAAGAGAAGCTCATCGCCGCGCGCCGCTCCAAACTCGACACCCTCATATTCCCCAAAGAAAACCTGCGCGATTACGACGAGCTCCCCGCTTACTTAAAAAAGGGACTTCACGTGCACTTTGTCTCCACCTACGACGAAGTGTTCAAAATCGCCTTCCCAGAGAAAACCCATGCCGCCGTGGCTCGAACAAAAGCTCATCGCCCCCGAACGACTCGAGCTTAAAGTGGGCGAGATCCGAGCCGAAGGGCTCACTCTCGCGACACTCAACGGCTCGTTCGACCTGCTGCACGCAGGACACCTCTACATGATCCACCAAGCCTCACTCCAGGCAGACCGGCTCCTCGTCGCCCTCAACTCCGACGCCTCGATCCGCGCCTATAAAAACCCCAAACGCCCGATTGTGCCGCTCCGCTACCGCCTCGAGCTGATGGCCGCGCTCGAATTTGTCGACTACGTCACCTGGTTTGACGAGACCGACCCGCGCGCCCTCCTCGTCCGCGTGCGCCCCGACGTCCACGTCAACGGCGCCGAATACGGCACAAACTGCATCGAAGCCGGCACCGTCCTCCAAATTGGCGCCCGCCTCCACCTCGTCGACCGCATTCCCTCGCTCTCCACCACCGAACTCATCGCCAAGGTGCTCACATGCGCCTGATCGGCACCCTGCAGAGCGAGAACACCGCGCGCAAGTTCTCCCACTTCCTCCACGAGCGGGGCATCGAAGCTACCGTCGACGTCCAATTCGACGCCAACAGCGGCCTCCTCGCCTACCAAGTGTGGGTGCACGACGAAGACCGCCTGCACGACGCCACCGCGCTCCTCTCCGAATTTGAGCACAGCCCCGACGACCGACGCTACGACCTGCCTCCCGAGCCGCTGCCTCCCGGCCCCCCGCCCAAACGGCGCCGCCCCATCCTCACCATCCTCATCACCGCCCTCTGCGTCTTCCTCTACATCCTCGACGTCACACAAGAAGTGCCGCTCCTCGAAAAAGGGATCAAGCAAGACACCTTCCTCTTCACCCCGCTCCAATCCCAACTCCTCTACGATTTTCCGGCCCCCTTCAAAACATTCATCCAAAACCCGACAGAGCAGGGACTCGTCGACCTGCAGCGCGCCCCCTATTTTCAAGGAATCTATACCCGTTTTGTCGCCACCTTCCGCGGCGACAACGTCGCTGCAGTCGAAGGCCCCCTCTTCACCGACATCCGCAACGGCGAAGTATACCGCCTCATCACCCCCATCTTCCTCCACGGCGGGTTCCTCCACATCCTCTTCAACCTCCTCTGGTTTTGGGTGCTTGCCGGCCCCATTGAAGAGCGGATCGGCCTCTCCCGCACCCTCCTCCTCATCGGCGCAATCGCCCTCCTCTCCAACACCGCGCAATACCTCATGAGCGGCCCCTTCTTCCTCGGCATTTCGGGCGTCGTCGCGGGGCTTGCCGGCTACATGTGGATGCGGCAGAAACTCGCGCCCTGGGAAGGCTACCCCATGCAGCGCTCCACCTTCCTCTTCCTGGCCCTCTTTCTCGTCGCCATGTTTGGCTTAAGCGTCTTTTCCTTCTTCACGCAGTCGTTCACCAACCTACCGCTCACGCCCAACATCGCCAACACAGCGCACCTCGTCGGCGCCGCCCTCGGCATGATCCTCGGCCGCCTCCACTTCTTTGCGCGGAGCGTCCGATGAGCGTCCGCGACCTCGTCATCCTCGGCTGCTCCTCGCAGCAGCCCACCCGACACCGCAACCACGGCGCCTACCTCCTCCGCTGGAACGACGAAGGCTTCCTCATCGATCCAGGCGAAGGGACACAGCGGCAATTCATCTTCGCCGACATCGCGCCCACCTGCGTCACCCGCATCCTCATCAGCCACTTCCATGGCGACCACTGCCTCGGCCTCGGCTCCATGATCATGCGGCTCAACCTCGACAAAATCACACACCCCATCCACATCTACTACCCCGCCTCGGGGAAAAAATACTTCGACTACCTGTGCAACTGCTGCATCTACCGGAAAAACATCCAAATCATCGAGCATCCCGTGCGCGAAGAGGGGATCGTCGACGACGACGGCAAATTCCGCATTGAAGCGGCCTTCCTCGACCACGGGATCGACAACATCGGCTGGCGGATCACCGAAGCCGACACCGTCAAGTTCGACCGCGACGCGCTCAAGAAACACGGCGTCATCGGCCCCCACGTGCGCCTCCTCGAAGAGCGAGGGCACCTCCTCATCGACGGGCAAACCGTCCGCCTCGATCAAGTGAGCCGCGTGCGCCCCGGCGACGCCTTTGCGTACGTCGTCGACACACGCCCCTGCCGCGCCGCCACCGATATCGCCCGCAACGCAAAACTCTTTCTCTGCGAGGCCACCTACCTCGACAGCGAACGCGCGCTCGCCGACGAATACCTGCACATGACCGCGCGGCAAGCTGCCGAGATCGCCAAAGAGGCAGCCGTCGACACCCTCATCCTCACCCACTTTTCCGCCCGCTACCGCGACCCCGAAGAGCTCGCCGCCGAGGCCCGCACCATTTTCCCCAACACCTTTGCCGCCGACGACCTCCGCAGATTCCCATTTCCCAAAGGGATTTAAAAAATAAGAAATAAGAGAGGGGTTTGCCCTAGGCAGTCGGGGGTTGCACCCCAGCTGCCCCCGCAAAGGCTTTTTCTGACTTCGCCAAATCGATCCTTCTTCGGGGAGGCTGTGTGCAACACAGCTCTCCCGCTCGGACGGATCGATTTTGCTTTGTCATAAAAACCCGCGGGCTGCTCCGCAGAGGGCCGCTTCGCGCCCCTCTTTGCTGCGCAGAGCTCTGGCCCCCTACCGGGGGCCCTGCAGTCGGGAGGCTTCGCCCCCCGCTGCCCCCCACACAACGTTTCAATGTAAAGCCGCTTTACATTATAAGAGTATCCTATGATGCGCTACCTCATGCTCTTGCTGATCGCCGTGGGATGCACCTCTCATAAGGCGCCCATTCGGGTCGGAGTCGATCCCAACTGGAACGAGATCGACTCGCGAGGCCGCGAGCGGTACTTGGGCGGCTTTACACAAGAGCTGCTCCTCGAAATCTCGAGTTATGACGGCGCTCCGTTTGAACTGATCCACGCCAATCCCGACTCGCTCTACGACGGCTTAGCTCGGGGGCAATACGACGTCGTGGTATCGGCCCTGCCCCGCTACTCATACAATCAAGCGCGCTACGACTTTTCTGAGAATATGATCTCGCTCGGACCCGTACTGATCGTGCCCCAAACGAGCCGCATCAAAAACTTAGGCAGTATAGTGGGATCGGTTGGACTGCTCGAAGGGAGCCGCGACGGCTTACTTCTGACGCCCTATCCCAACCTGCAAATGCGCACCTACCCGTCCGTGGCCGCGCTCTTGGAAGCCGTCGCGCGCGGAGAGACACAAGGGGGGTTGCTCGATCGATTGACAGCGCAAGGATTTGTGAACGACCTCTATGCAGGGCAATTGCGCATCGCGACAGCGCCGCTCACGGAAGAGGGGATCCACTTCACTGCACCGAAAGACAATCCCTACATGCAGCGACTTGAAACCGCAGTGAAATCGCTGCGCAAGAAAAAGAAACTGCAAGCCCTCCGCGCCAAATGGGGACTGTAAAAACCCGTCGGCTGCTCCGCGGAACTTCGGCCTCCCTGACTTTCGTCATGTAAAGCGGCTTTACAACAGATTTTGTAAGCGCCGTGTTCAGAATTCGTTATTTAGAGGGGCGGCGGGGGCGAAGCCCCGACTGGGAGTTCTGCGCAGTAGGAGGGCTGCCGCAGGCAGTCCTCCACGGAGCAGCCGACGGGTTTTTATGACAAAGCAAAATCGTCCCGACCAAGGAGCGGTGCTGTGTTTTACACAGCCCCTCCGTAGAAGGGGCGATTTGGCGAAGTCAGAAAAAGCCTTTGCAGGGGCAGCTGGGGGTGCAACCCCCGACTGCCTGAGGGAACCCTTTCTTTCTTTTTAATTAAAAAGACGCTCTACTCCCACTCTTCGAGGTCATCGTCGATGCGATAGCCGGTGTAGGGATCTACTCGGAGGGGATCGGGGTTCGGCGCTTCACAGACGCGGCAATAGTCGTCGTCATAATGATTTTCATGATCGCACTCGAGACACGTCCATGGCGCAAACTTGTCATTCGGATCGTAAGATGAGGAGTAAAAGTGGTGGTGACCCGGGGCAGGGAGTGCGGCGAACAGGATCGCGATCCACAAGAACATAACACCTCCTTTGCTTTCAGGGAGATAGTATCTCTCAAACGAGGTTATGCCACAACAATTATTTGAGAGGTATGAAGCATCTGTCGTGCTCTTGGAACATCGCGCGCGTTTGCTCGAGAATTTTGGCGTCGAGCGGCATCGGACGCAGCTGCCAGATCTCAGAGGCGTATTGGTGAATTGTCCGATCGGAGGAGAAGGCCCCCATCGCGGCGATATTGTGAATGGCGTGCTCGGCCCACCGCTTCGGCTCGCGGTACAGCGCTTCGGCGCGCACTTGCGCCTCGGCATACGAGGCAAAGTCGCGCAAGACAAAGAAGGTGTCGTGCTGCACAAGGGAATCGTAGATGCGGGCAAATGCGTTTGCCTCTTCTTCATTTTCGGAGAAGGTGCCATTTTTCAGCGCGTCGCAAATGGCGTGGATCGTTGGATTCTCCATGTAGCGCGACCAGCCGATCGCCCCCGCATTGTGCGCGTCGCGCATGTTGTCTTCCGTCGTGCCGCCAAAGCGCAGCGGCCACCACGCATCGGTCACCGCTTGCCGCATCTCCACGTTCGCCCCATCTTCGGTGCCAATCGTGAGCGCGCCATTCAGCGCGAGCTTCATGTTGCCCGTCCCTGATGCCTCCATTCCCGCCGTGGAAATCTGCTCGGAGAGATCGGCTGCCGGAATGATCAGTTCGGCAAGTGAGACACTGTAGTTTTCCACAATCGCAATGCGCAGTTTATTTTCGCACGCCGGATCTCGATTCACCTTGCGCGCAATCGCAGCGAGGAGAAGGAGGATGTCTTTCGCACGCGTGTAGCTCGGCGCGCACTTCCCCGCGATTACGGCGAGACGGGGGACGCGCGACTTACCGCTGCGGTGCTCAAAGTAGAGGTGGATCAGGTGGAGCGCGTTGAGAAGCTGCCGCTTGTACTCGTGGAACCGCTTGATTTGCACGTCCACCATCGCCTCTAAGGGAAAGGTGGGCGGATGGCCGCAGATGTGGCCCGTACAGTCGCGGAGCGGCGCATCGTGGGTAAAATAGGTGCGCAGCCGCTCCTTGTAAAGCCGCTTTACATTGAGCAGAGATTCTTGTGTCTTAGCGTCTTGCGCAAATTCTGCAAAACGGGAGAGCTGCGCGGGGTCGACAAGCCACTGCACCCCGATCTTCTCTGAAATCAGGGTGGAGAGGTGGGGGTTTGTAGAGAAGAGCCAGCGGCGGTGGGTCACGCCGTTGGTGATAGAGACAAACTTATCGGGCGCCATTTGCGCAAAGTCGGGGAAGACCCGTTCTTTTAGAATTTGCGTATGGAGTGCTGCAACTCCGTTTACTTTATGTGAACCTACGATTGCCAGGTGCGCCATCCGCACCCGACCCTCCTCGAGGATCGAGAGGCGCTGCACTTTGCCTTCATCGCCCGGATATTTTGCCCGCACCTCGTTGCAGAAGTCGAGATTGAGCCGCTGGATGATGTTGAGTTGCCGCGGCAGCAACTCGTACACGAGCTCGACGCTCCACTCTTCGAGCGCCTCTTTGAGCACCGTGTGATTGGTGTAGCTGCAGATGGCGCGCGTCGCCTCCCACGCGTCTTTCCAGGCAAAGTTGTAGTTTTTCGTCAGCGTGCGCATCAGCTCGGCAATGACAAGCGCCGGATGGGTGTCGTTGATTTGGATGCGCACCTTATCGCCCAAGTTAGAGACATCGCCGTGGATACGCAGGTGGCGCCGGATGATGTCTTTTAGCGATGAGGAGACGAGGAGAAACTGCTGCTTGAGCCGAATGCGCTTGCCGACGCCGGTGATGTCGCTCGGGTAGAGCACGTCGGAGAGCGTCGTGTTTTCGGCCGCCTGATCGAGCCGTCCCATGTTGTAGCGCTGCAGCTGAAAGTTGCGCGGCGACTCCTTCGTGCTCCATAGCCGAAGGGTCAGCACCGACGGCGAGCCGTTGTGCGGAAAGCCGAGCACCGGCAAGTCATACGGCAGCGAGCGCACCTCTTCCGGCTTTTCCAACAAATAGACATCATCGCCATGCCGATTTTGCGCGTGCACCGAGACGCCGCCAAAGTGGACCAAATTGGAAAACGAGTCGCGCCGCCATTCCCACGGATTGCGCCGCAAGAGCCAGCAGTCGGGCCGCTCCACCTGCACGCCGTTCCAGATCTCCTGCTCAAAGGTCCCGTACTGATACCGGAGACCGTACGCCCTTGCCGGATAGTGATGCGTCGCGAGCGAATCTAAAAAACAGGACGCCAGCCGCCCCAAACCGCCGTTGCCCAACCCCGGATCAGGCTCACACGAGATAATATCGCTTAAAGATTTGTTGAGTTTTGAAAGGGCTCCCTGCACGACGTCCATGGCGAGCAGGTTGATCACCATATTGGACAAGAGCCGCCCGGGCAAATACTCCATCGAGAGGTAATACAGAATCCGCTCTTTCGTGTGCTCGAGCGTTTGGTGCGTGGCGACCCACGACACCATGATCTCTTCCCGCAGCGAATGGACGAGCGCCGCATACAAATCGTCGCTTGTGGCCTCTTCGACCGAGCGTCCGGCGTGGATGATCAGATGGTGCTTAATGCGCTGGGCGAGGGTGTCGGCGGTGTCCATGGGTCTGCCCTCAAAATGAACAAATGGCGATTTTGGATGCACATTTTTCTCTGTTTTAAGGCCATTTCGCAGGACATACTTGAGAAAGTAGGCCAAGAAATGGCCTTAACACAGAGAAAAAAGGGCGCCAAAAGCGCCTTTGAGCATTTTAAGGGCAGACCCTACCCCCCATATACCCAAACCTATTTAGGAAGGAAACAGCTGTTCTCGCTCGTTTGGGGTCAGCTCGCGGTAGGCACCGAGGGGCAAGCCCCCCAGGCTGAGCGAGCCGATCCGAATGCGCTTCAGCTCGACCACTTTGAGGCCCGCCTTTTCGGACAAGATGCGCACTTCGTGCTTGCGCCCCTCTTTGACCACAATTTTAAACGTCCCTTTGCGCACCTTATGGACCGAGATAGGGCGAACCCACTTTTCATCGACCCGCGCCCCTTCGCTCAGGCGAACCAGGTGCTCGTGGGTGATTTCCGACTTCGTTTTGACAAGATATTCTTTTTCGATGTTGGCGCGCGGGTGGATCACCTTGTTGGCAAAGTGGCCGTCGTTTGTCACGAGCAGCAGCCCCGTCGTCTCGCGGTCGAGGCGGCCCACGGTAAACAGCCGCTCCTTCACATCGCGAAACAGGTCGAGGGCGATCGGGAAAGTCCCGTGCCGCACGGCCGTGCAGAGGTACCCTTCAGGCTTGTTCAGCACAAAGTAAAGTTTTTCTTCGGGTCCCCGAATTTTCTTCCCGTCGACCCGAATCTCATCCTCGCCCCAGTTGACCAGCGTTTGCGGCACCAAAATGGTCTGTTTATTCACGGTCACTTGCCCGGCAAAAATAAGTTCCTCGGCGGCTCGTCTCGAGGAGACCCCGGCAGAGGCCAAGGCTTTACTAAGTCTGATTCCCTTCATAGGGGATCTAGTATAGAATAAAAGGCGATGGATCCCAAGCTCATTTTAATGCGCCACGGCCAGTCGGCCTGGAATCGTAAAAATATTTTTACCGGGTGGGTCGATATTCCGCTCAGCGAAGAGGGGATACGCGAGGCCATTGAAGGGGGCAAGCGGATCGCCCATCTCCCCATTGACGTCGTCTTCACCTCGGCGCTCGAGCGAGCCCACACCACCACTGTCCTGGCCCTCCTGCAGCACGAAGATGGCAAAGTGCCCGTTTTCCAGCGCCCCGACGAACCCCGATCCCATCTACACGGAACGCATCCCGAGATCCTCCCCGTCTTCACCTCATCCGCCCTCAATGAGCGGATGTACGGCGATTTGCAGGGGCTCAACAAAGCGGAAACCGCGCAGAAATTTGGCGACGAGCAGGTGCACATCTGGCGCCGCAGCTACGACGTCGCGCCGCCCGGAGGCGAGAGCCTCAAAGACACCGTTGCCCGCGCCCTTCCCTACTTTGAGCGGGAGATTGTCCCCCACCTGAAAAATAAGAAAAACGTCTTCGTCTCCGCGCACGGCAACTCGCTCCGCGCCCTCCTCATGACGATCGAAAAACTTTCCCCCGAGCAAATCGTCAAGCGGGAGCTCGCAACTGGCGAGGTGCTCGTCTATTCATTCCATAGCGGTCGGTATGAGCGACAGAATCTACCTTGACCACCATACGGCGACACCGCCGTGCGAGCTTTCCCTCGAAAAATTCCTTCAGGCCTCGCGCGACCACTGGGCCTCGCCCCACGCGCCGCACCGGATGGGGCAGGAGATCGCCCTCACCCTCGAAGCGCGCCTCCAGCCGATCTACGACCTCCTCGGCGCCTCGTGGGACCACACCTTTGTCTTCGCCCCCTCCACCGGCCTCGCTATCCAAGCGCTCCTCTCCGGCCTTTCTGGCCGCAATGAAATCGTCACCACACCCCATGAAGATGCCCCCTCGCTCCTCGCCTTCAAGCGGCTCGAACAGCAAGGGTGGACCATCCGGATCGGCGACCTCAATGCCATTTCCGACCGCACCGCGCTCGTCTCCGTCTCGCTTGCAAACGGCCTCACCGGCGCCATTCAACCCCTCGACGAGATCGTCCGCCGCTGCCGCCAACACGGCGCACTCCTCCATCTCGAAGCTACCTACGCCGTCGGCAAAATCCCCCTCTTTTTCGACGACCTAGGGGCCGACTACCTCACCTTTAGCGGCGACCGGATCCACAGCATCCGCGGGACTGCCGGCCTCCTCGTCCGCAAAGGGCGCCCCCTGCCTACTCTCCAATCAGGCGCGACCCTCGACAACGCCGCCCTCTCCGCCTTAAGCGCCGCCGCCGCCCAATCGCTCCTCTACCTCGACACCATGGCGCTCGAATGCGCCCGCCTGCGCGACCTCCTCGAATCGCTCCTCCCCGACGCGCAAGTCCTCAGCTTAGACACCCTCCGCCTCCCCAACGTCACCTGCCTCGCATTTTCCGGCGTCCATCCCGAATCGCTCCTCTACCTCCTCAACCGGCGCGGCGTCTACGCCTCGCAAGGGGGCCACCCCTCGCCCAAGCTCCCCCACGGCCTCTCCTTTGCACTCGCCCGCACCACCACCGAAGCGGAAATCCGCAGAGCCGCCGCTCTCATCGCCGAAACCGTCGCCACCCTCCGCGCCGCCTCCAAGGAACTTCTATGATCCGTCCCCATTACTGGGAGCTCTTCAGCCGCAAAGTGCGCGATCGGCTCGGCCGCCTCGCCCACGTCGGCACCTTTCTCCTAGACGAGGCGACCGCGCGCTGCATGCGCCTCGTCGCCGGCCGCGAAGGCAAATCGACGGAATCGGTGCTCCTCTACTGGCTCGTCGACCCCACCGACGGAATCATCGCCGACGCCCGCTTCCAAGCGATCGGCCCCCCTGGCCTCCTCGCCGCCGCCGAAATCGCCACTGAATTTGCGATCCGCAAACACTACGACCAGATGGCGCGCCTCACCGCCGACCTCCTCGACCAACAGGTGCGCGACCGACGCGACGTACCCGCTTTCCCGCCCGAGTGCTC
>CAYGOG010000015.1:0-12975 GCA_964351415.1 uncultured bacterium
GTGTGGTAGCGGAGGGGGTGTTGCGGTTGACCCCGACGGCGGAATTGGCAGATGCGTTCCGCGGAGTGGGGGAGGCGTGGACCGCTGCGCAGGTGCAGAGCCGCTTTCCCGGTGCCATTGCCGCGCCCGGCGTGTGGCTGGCAGAAGGGGTGGCGATTGCGATGCCGCGCTACCTGGAGGGGCTTTTTCGCGCCTGTGAGGCCAGAGGGGCTCGCTTTGTGAAAGGGGAGCTGGAGGGGGCCTTTGACCGGGTTGTGTGGACGACCGGCCCTGCCCTTGCCAGTCGATTAGGGCTGACGGTCAACAAGGGGCAGCTGCTGATCTGCCGGCGTCCGGCCCATCTGCCGCCGCTTGCAGCATCGCTTTTGTCGGACGGCCACATCACGCCGACCGAAGACCCCGATTTGTGGCAACTGGGCTCCACTTACGAGCATACGCTCGACCCGAGGCCCAACCGCGAGACGGCGCTCGCGCTGCGGGAGAAGGTGGGGCTTTTTTATCCGCCGGCGCGGGAGTTGGAGCCGGTGGACATCCGGGTCGGGTTTCGGGCGACGCGGCCGCGCGACTATCGGCCGGTGGTGCAGCAGCTCGATGCCCGCACCTGGGCTTTTGGGGGACTCGGCTCGCGCGGCCTTCTGTATCACGCGCTGCTGGGACGGGAACTCGCCGCACAAATCGGAAACAGCGTATAGTTTTTGCCATGCGCGCACACGTGACATTTTTGGGAACGGGCTCTTCGACTGGGACACCGCTGATCGGCTGCGATTGCGCGGTGTGCACCTCTCCCTCGCCGCGCAACCGGCGCCTTCGCCCCTCCATTCTCCTGCAGGTCGACGGCAAGACCCTCCTCTTTGACGTGGGGCCCGATTTTCGGGCGCAGGCGCTGCAATACAAGATTGGCCATCTCGACGGCCTCTTGCTCACACATACCCATTTCGACCACATCGCCGGCATCGATGAGCTGCGCGCCCTCAACTTCAAGCGGAGCGCTCCCATTCCCTGCATGCTCTCAGAAGAGAGTCTGCTCGATCTTCAGACCCGCTACAGCTACCTATTCAAAGAGACCCATGCGGAAGTGATCAAGACCGCTAAATTGCACTACACCGTGCTCTCGGGGCCGTTTGGCGAGGCGCCCTTTTTAGGGCTTCCCTTCCAATTTGTGAAATACAATCAGTGCGAGATGCGGGTGACGGGTTTCAGGCTCGGCTCCTTTGCCTATATCACCGACATCCGACAGTACGAGCCTTTTCTCTTGGCGCGCCTAGATGGCGTCAAGACGTTGATTATCAGTGCTCTGCACGGCAATCACTCCGACTTTCACCTCTCTTTTGCGGAGGCGGTCGCCTTTGCGGATCGGGTGGGGGCCGCGCAGACGTGGCTGATTCACATGGGCCACCAAACCGACCACGAAGAGGGCAACCGGCAACTGCCGCCCCACATACAACTCGCCTATGACGGCCAACGCTTGGAGCTCAACGTATGAAAGCGCTTCTAGTGGGCACGTACGAGGGGGCAAAAGAAAAGCCGATTTGCGACGAGCAACTCGATGAGCTGGAGCGGCTCGGGGAAACCTATGGGCTGGAGACCGTTCAAAAAATTCCTTGTCCGATCAAGCGGATTGAGGCGTCCACCTACATTGGAAAGGGAAAAGTCGATGAGATCCGCGACTTAGCCAAAGAGCAGGGCGCTGAGGTGGTGGTCTTTGACGACGAGATCTCGCCCCAACAGCAGCGCAACCTAGAAAAGGCGATCGAGAAAGACGTCATCGACCGAACCGAGCTGATTTTGGGCGTCTTTGCGCAGAGGGCGCAGACGAAAGAGGCGCGCCTGCAGGTGGAGCTCGCGTCGATCCGCTACCAGATGCCGCGCCTGAAGGGCCTTTGGACCCACTTGTCGCGCCAAAAGTCGGGCGGCGGCGGGTTTATGCTGGGGGAGGGGGAGAAGCAACTCGAGCTCGACAAGCGGATCCTGCGCGAGAAGATCGACAAGCTCGAAACGGAGCTCGAGGCGGTGCAAAAACACCGCGATGTCCAGCGCCGCGCGCGCGAGCGATCCCGCATTCCCACCTTTGCGATCATCGGCTACACCAACGTAGGCAAGTCGACCTTGATGCGCGCGCTCACCGACGCCGAGGTGCTCGTCGAAGACAAGCTCTTTGCCACATTAGACACCACCACGCGCAAATTCACCCTGCCCAACCGGCAGGAGATCCTCCTCACCGACACCGTGGGGTTTATCCGCAAATTGCCCCACCTTTTGATTGCCGCATTTAAGTCGACGCTGGAAGAGGCCACCCTCTCCGACATCTTGCTCCACCTCGTCGACGTATCGCACCCTTCAGCCGAGCTGCAAGCCACGGCCACCTATGCCGTGCTCAAAGAGCTCGGCGCCGACAAACACCCGATGATTACCGTCCTCAATAAAGTGGATCAGTGCCCCAGCCGCTCCATCCTCGATCGCTTTCGGATCCGGTATCCGAAAACCGTTGAAATTTCGGCGCTCAAGCGGACCGGCTTTGACGCGCTGCAGCAGGCGATGATCGAGGAGATCAGCCGCCTGCGCAAGCTCGTGCGGCTCCGCATTCCGCAGAGCCACTACGCCCTTGCCTCGGAGCTGATGAAAGAGGGGCGAGTAATCAGCACCGAGTACGAGGGAAACGAAATCCTCCTCGAAATCGAGATTCCGCGCGAGCTCGAGCGCAAAGTGCAGCCGTTTTTGCTGTGAAACACCTGCCGATCGAAGAGCGACCGCGCGAGCGACTCATCCGGCTCGGCGCAGAGGCCCTCTCCACGCCGGAGCTCCTGGCCCTCCTCCTCGACACCGGCACAACAGCGCAGCCCGTCTTGCAGCTCGCAGCAGAGTTGCTCGGCCATTTCTCCAGTTTGCAAGCGCTTGCGCAGGCGACCGTCATAGAATTGACCGAGATTGTCGGCATCGGCCCGGTCAAAGCGCTGCGGCTCAAAGCGGCATTTGCCCTCGCCGCCCGCCTCGCCCACACGCCGCCCCTGGCCACGCTCGACACGCCCGAGGCGGCTGCGCGCAACCTTTTGCCCCACCTCGACCATCCGGTAGAGACGCTCTACGTCGCCCTGCGCAATAGCCAGCGGCAGCTCATCCACCTCGAACAAGTGGCGCGAGGCACCCTCACCCACGTCTCCACCCACCCGCGCGAGATCCTCCACATCGCGATCCGCCACCGCGCCCATACCCTCCTTATCGCCCACAACCACCCCTCAGGCGATGCGCGCCCCTCAACCGCCGATCTCACTCTCACATCTGAGCTCGACTCGGCCTGCCGAGCCGTCGGCATTCCACTCGTTGACCACCTGATCCTCGCGCCTCCCAAGTGGCTTTCCCTCAACCAATCGGGGCTCTTCCATGGCACCTACTAAGATTGAAGGAGTCGTTCGATAACCTCTAGGTGTTTTTGAGCCGTTTTATCCCAGGTGAAATGACGGACGTGCTGCATCCCCTTTTTCTTAAGCTCGTGCCGCAACCCTGCATCTTCAATCAGGCGTCGCATGCCTGCAGCAATATCTTCCACATCATAAGGATCGACATACACAGCACAATCACCACAAACTTCTGGCAGGCTGGCAGCTTTTGAAACGACGGTAGGACAGTCGGCGCTCATCGCTTCTAGGGGCGTGAAGCCGAATCCTTCGTAAAGGGAAGGATGGACAGTTCCATAGGCCCCTTGATAGAGAGCAGGAAGCTCTTGGTCACTGACAAATCCTAAAAAAAGGAGATGATCCTTGAGGGCGGGATTTTGCTCTAACAGGATTTGCCATGAGTGATTCTTGGCGCGATTGCCGATCAAAATCAGTTTCCAGTCGGGAAAGTCCTTTACGAGAAGACTCCAAGCTTGTAAAAGCCGATGAATATTTTTATGGGGAGCCAAGTTACTAACAAAGAGAAAATAGTTGGGAGGCAGCTGATATTTTTTTTGGATTTCCCTTTTCAAGTCTGGTGAAGGTTCGACAGAGAAGTGTGTTGTATCCACCCCCTGTAAAACGACGGAAATTTTTTCGGCAGGGGCCTTGGTATGTTTGATGATTTCATCTTTTGAAAACTGAGAGACGGTCAAAATATGGTCTGACAGCCTTATAGCCCTGCGGATCACGTGTTTTGCATATTGCCTCTGGAAAAAGTTTAGGGTTTCAGGGAGAGCAAGATGGCAAACATCGTGGATCGTTGTCAATCTGCGCCGGGCGCGCACGGGGGCAAGAGGAACATTATAATGTGGCGACCAAAACAGATCGCAGCGCGGTACCAAAAAGGGGAGCTTCACTTGCTCTTCTATGGAATAAATTGAAGCTGAGGTGAAAATAAGGTCACATTGTTGCAAAAATGGCCACTGATCAACCATTTTTCTATGGGTGATTAAGCGAATCTTGAAGGGGCCAGCCTTCAATCGCGACACGACATTCCGAATATAAGTCCCTATACCAGAATGCATTGCCATGCGGGCATCAATGCAGAGTTCTTTCATGTCCAAATTTTGGGATTCATCATACTACGCACCGATCTTGTAAAACAGTTGGATGTACTCAAAGAGGCTGCGCGTCAGGATCTGAATCCCGATTAAGCAGACGATCATCCCGCCGAGGCGCTCGACCGCGATGAGCCCTTTTTCACCTAGAATGCGCTTGATGAAGGAGCCCGCGAGGAGGATGGCAAGCGAGGGAACCCACGCGAGGAGCCCTGCCGCTGCCACTTTCCATGGATTGCCCGTGTTGTGCGCAAAGAGCATGACGGTCGTGATGGCCCCGGGCCCCGTAATCACAGGAATCGCCAGGGGAATGAAGACCGGCTCCGAGCGAAGCTCTTGGGTTGAGCCCGAATCTTTGGGGAAAATCATGGTCAGCGAGATGATGAAGAGGAGGATACCTCCCGCCATGCCGATGATGTGGCGCGAGATCCCGAGGATCTGGAGCACCTGGTCGCCCGCAAAGGTGAAGAGAAGGAGGAGGCCAAGGGCAAAGAACATCTCGCGGGTGATGATCCGGAGCTGCCGTTTATGGTCAAAACGGGCAAGTAGGGCGAGGAAAAGGGGAATCTGGCCTGTGGCGTTGAGCACAAAGAAGAGGGTGCTCGCCATGGGGATGATATCGACAGCGTTTGTTTCCATTGAAACTCCAAATAAGAGGGGAAGTCTAACGGAAGAAAGGGTTATTCGGCTATACTACCCCCTGTGAAACCGAAAACCTACAGGCTGGCGACCCTCGGGTGCCGCACCAATCAGTACGAATCGCAAGGGTATGCGGCCCAGCTGCGCCGTCTGGGGTATGAGGCGGCGGGCGAGGGGGAGCCGGCCGATGTCTGCGTGGTGAACACCTGCACCGTGACAGAAGGGGCCGATGCGAGCTCCCGCCATGAGATCCGCAAGCTGTTGAAGGAAAACCCTTGCGCTCAAGTCTTTGTAACCGGTTGCATGGCCGATAAGGTGCAGGGGAATGAGCGGCTGAAGGTGGTGCTGAATGCCGACAAAGAGCGGCTGATTGAGCAGGTAATGCCGGGCCTGGAGAGCTATCCAGAGTTTCAGATCGAGGCGTTCGAGGGGCGCACCCGCGCCTTTGTGAAGGTGCAAGACGGCTGCAATTCGTTTTGCACCTACTGCATCATCCCCTATGTCCGGGGCCGCTCCCGCTCGCGGGGGATCGAGGATGTGGTGCGCGAGGTGGAGGGTCTCGTGGCCGCTGGCTATGGCGAGGTGGTCCTCACCGGCATCAACATCGGCGACTTTGAGGCGGGTCTGGCTCATCTCGTCCGCGCCGTCGACCGGGTGCCGGGTCTGAAGCGCCTGCGCGTCTCGTCGATCGATCCCGATGAGGTGAATGACGATCTCCTTGCGGCGATCTTAGAGGGGAAGACGACCTGCCCCTCGATGCACATCGTCCTCCAGTCGGGCTCGAACGTGATCCTCAAGCGGATGAACCGGAAATATACCATTCAAATTTTTACTGAGACGATCGAGCGGTTGAAGGCGGCTCATCCCGATTTCACCTTCACAACCGATGTGATCGTCGGATTCCCCGGCGAGACGGAGGGCGATCACCGAGATACGCTGCGGGCCATTGAGCAGGTACAGTTTGCCAAGGTGCACATGTTCCCCTACAGCCCCCGCGAGCGGACCCGCGCCGCCCTTTATCCGAATCGGGTGCCGAGCGAGGTGATCCATCGGCGCAAGCAAGAGGTAATGCGCCTCTCCGAGCAGGTCGCGTTTCAGCTGCGGGAGCGCTTTGTGGGCCGCCGCATGCCGGTCCTCATGGAAGAGGGGAATCGGGGCCACACCGCCAACTTCCTCCCCGTTCTCGTCGAGGCGCCGCCCCGTCAGATGGTGACGGTGGAATTGATTGAAAATACCCCGGAAGGGCTCCGAGGTCGCATCGTATGAAAATCGCCATCGCCGCCCGCTATCGCCCCTACTCGTTTCAGCCCGGCATTCGCACGCCGATTCCGGGAACCGACTCTATCCTCACCGCGTATCCCACGCTCCTGAAAATCGGCGCGCGAGAGGTGCCCCTGCACGTGACGGGTCCGGTGCGCGAGTTTAAGGTGGAGCTCGACCTCGAGCGGGGTTGCATCGCAATCTCGGGCAAAGCGCCGGAAGGGTTTTTCCGCCTCCGCGTCGAGGCGGGCTGCGTTGTCTGGGAGCGGGGACCGCGCAAAGGGGAGACGCTTGAGTGGTCTCCCGCCGCTTTGCCCGCGCGCCCGCTGGAGCGGCTGTCCCTCGGCTGCTCTAAACAGCTCGAGTGGGAACAAGTGTGGCGCCGCATGGACCTCCGCGAGCTGGCGCCCCTCTTCTTTGCCCTTGCGCAATGGCTACCGCCCTGTCCTGGTTCTACGTGTCCGTTCACGGAAGAATTTGTGCGGGCTGGGTTGCGGGGGATGATGGTGCCGACCCTTGTCGACGATCTGCATCAGGGGTTGCCGTCCTTAGAGGGAATCTCCCCGACCCGGAGCGGCCTGATTGTCGCAGCCGGACAAGGGATACGCGATGCGCTCATTGAGTGGCGCGCAGGAGAGCTGCACTTGCTCCCCGCCTTGCCGCGCGATTGGATCGTGGGGCGGTTGACAGGGGTTGTATTGCCGGAATTGGGGACGCTCGACCTCGAATGGACGCGCAATCTCCCCCGTCGCGCCATTTTGCGTGCTCAACACAGCTGCAGGGTGTCGATCGCACTCCCGAAACCGCTGCAATCTTGCCGCGTGCGCACGTCGGAAGCCGATCGGGGACATCGGATCACGGAGAGGTTTGAAGTGATCGCCGGTCAAACGTATCTCCTCGATCGTTTTCAAAAATAAGCTGCTTCTTTAGAATGCTCCGGCATGACAATTGAGGCCATTCTCGAGTCGCTTCCCAGACATCGTCAGAAGGAGTGGACCTACCAAGAGATCGGCAATGGCAACATCAATTACATCTATCTGGCCAAGTGCGCCGACCAAACCGTATTGATCAAACATGCAGAGCCCTACGCGCGCATCGACCCGGTCGGATTTCCGCTATCCATTGACCGCGTGAGCTATGAGTACGCCGCCTACCAAATTTACGGCGAGATTATGCCCATGCGCGTTCCGAAGATGTACGGATCGGGCGAACACTGGATCGCGATGGAATACCTCACCCCGCACCGCGTCTTGCGCGACGTGATTCTCGCGGGGGAAAAACCGCCCCATGTGGGCGCGCACTTGGGCGCATTTCTCGGCAAAGTGATGGCCCGCACCTCGCAGCCCGACTTTGTCGAGCGGCTGCAGTTTTTCGAGAACAACCTCGAGATGCGCAAGATCATCGAAGATCTCGACTATACCGACCCGTTTCGCCTCTCGGAGCGCAACCGAGGCCTCTCTCCCGAGCACGACGCTTTTTTGAACGATGCTGTCCTGCGCGGAGTGGCAACTCGACTGCGCGACGACCTGATCCATAAACGCCAGGTGTTTGTGCACGGCGATCTGCACACAGGCTCTGTCATGGTGACCGCAACCGATACCAAGGTGATCGACCCCGAGTTTGCCCTCTACGGGCCCATTGCCTTTGATCCAAGTCGCGTGATCGCGAATTTCTTGATGACCCACTATGCCGCCGATGCACACGGCCTTGACCGTCACTACCCGCTGCAGCAGATCGACGCCTTTTGGGATGCCTTTGTGTCCCATTTCCCCGAGGGGCAGCGCTACTGGCATGAGGTTCTGCAACACGCGGGGGTAGAGATCTACCGCCGCATCCTCGGCATTGCAGGAGTGGCAGACTTTCGCTCCATTCAGGATCGGGCCACGCGCGCCGCCGTAGAACACGAAGCACTTTTATTGGGCCGTCGCCTGATGCTAACCCCGGATCAATGTGCATCTCTATAGCCCCTCCATCGAATATCTCGACGGCCGTCTCCGCATCTTAGACCAGGAGCAGCTGCCGCTGCGCGTGGAATGGGTCGATGTGCAATCGACCGACCACATGGTGGAGATTCTCCGCTCCCTCAAGGTGCGCGGCGCCCCGTTGATCGGCGTCGCAGCTTCCCTCGCGCTTGCGCAAGCCGCTGCCAAGGGAATCCCCTATCCACAGCTCGTCGAGATGGCCGAGCGGCTCCGCCTCGCCCGCCCCACCGCGGTCAACCTGGCTGCCTGCGTCGACCGGATCATGACCTCTGCCAAAATCGCCGCAAATCCACATCACGAGATCCAACTCAAGGCGCGCGAGATCTTTGAAGAGGACGTCGCCCTCTGCCGCACCATGGGAGAGCGAGGGGCCGCCCTCATCCAGCCCGGCGAATCGATCCTCACCATTTGCAACACCGGCAGCCTCGCCACCGCCGGCATCGGCACCGCATTCGGCGTCATCCGCACCGCCCACGAGCAGGGCAAACAGATCCACGTCTACGCCTGCGAGACTCGCCCGCTCCTTCAGGGGGGGCGCCTCACCGCGTGGGAACTAGCGCAAAACAACATCCCCTACACCCTCATCTGCGACAGCATGGCCGCCACCCTCATGCGCGAGGGGAAGATCGACCGGGTCCTCGTCGGCGCCGACCGGATCGCCGCCAACGGCGACTTCGCCAACAAAATCGGCACCTACAACCTCGCCATCCTCGCGCACCATCACAACATCCCGTTTCACACCGTCGCCCCCTACACGACGGTCGACCTCAGCTGCCCCAATGGCGAGGCGATCCAAATCGAGCAGCGCTCGCCCCACGAAGTGCGCGGCTTCCTCACGCAACTCCGCTGGTCGCCCGCCGATGCGCCCGTCTACAACCCCTCCTTCGATGTCACCCCGGCCACCCTCGTCACCAGCCATATCCTCGATCGGCCTATTGTATTCCGCCCCACGCTCGCCCCCGCCATCGCCGACGCGATCATCGAAGCGGGCCAAGCCCTCTACCACATGGGGCTTCTCCCCGCCTGTGCCGGCAACCTCTCACTCCGCCTCGGCGACCAGATCGCCATCACCACCTCGGGCGCCCATAAAGGGAAGCTGACCCGACAAGACATCCTGCTCACCGACCTGCAGGGGCGCGCTCTCAACCCCAAACAAAGACCCTCATCCGACACCGCGCTCCATACCCTCATCTATTCTCTCATCCCCACCGCGGGAGCCGTGGTCCACGCCCACACGTTTGAAGGGGTCGTCCTCACCAAACAGCGCCCCCAAGCCACCGCCCTCTCTACCCGCAACTACGCCCTCCACCGCGCCTTTGCCGGCATCGACACCCACGCCAGCACCCTTACCGTCCCTATTTTCCCCGACAGCGAGGACGTCCCTGCCCTCTCTACCCAAGTCGGCGCCTATCTGAAAGAGCATCCCGACACCAACGCCTTCCTCCTCCAAAACCACGGCCTCTACACCTGGGGCGCCGACCTTAATGAGGCCCAAAACCGCGTCGAGGCCTTCGAGTACCTCTTCGGAGTAGAGGCTCGCCAGAAGCAGAATATGAGATGACAGAGAAGAATGTTTTCGCTGCACTTGGTCTTAAGCAATCCGACGAATTATTTTTGAGAGCCAAACTGCTGAATCGAGTTTGTGAGTTGATTCGAGCTAGCGAACTGTCCCAATGTGAAGTGGCCGAGAAGCTGGGGATTGCACAACCTAAAGTATCTCGGTTGACTACAGGGCGCCTTTCTGAGTTTAGTGCCGGGACGCTTCTTCAATATCTCTCGGTGCTGGGATGTGTCGAATACGGTCCTCCGCCCCCGGGCGGGACGCCGACTTTTTGTTTCCCGTAGGGAAACGAAAGTCGTGCGGAAAGACCTGCGTTGCAAGCTCTCTTCATCCTAGTGTCTAATTGCGAAAGTTCGTGAACGAATCTGACCCATCTTTCTCCTCATGGCTTAGCGCTCGCGCTCAGCAACTTACAAAAGTTGCTGTCGCGCTCCGCGCGTTGCCCTGCGGAGAAACCTGGGCGCAGATTCGTCTACGAACTTTCGCAATTAGACACTAGAGAGCAGCTATCCTGTAGGCGGCCAACAGGCCGCCGTATCCTCCCCTCCGAACGGCAGTGAGGAGGAATATCCTGTTCATCCTGTAAAAAATTAATGGCGCAGTCTCGATTCGCTGTGGCAATCGCTTGACCCCACTCCCTGTTTTTCGCTACAAGAGTTAGGGATGATTTCGCTGCATGACCCCCATTCTGTTTTAGGCATTCGAGAGGACACCATTCGGCTGTGGCGCCCCGGCGCTGACGAAGTGTGGGTCGAGGTAAAGGGCGAGCGGCGCAAATGCACGGCTGTCGGCGGTGGCTTGTTTGAGCTGAGGGCCGGTCGCTTGACCCCCGCGGATTACCGCGTATTTCATCCGTCGGGCTTGCTCGCCGAAGATCCCTATGCCTGCTGGCCCACGATCGGCGAGGTTGACCTGTTTTTGTTTGGCAAGGGCGTCCACTACGAGGTGTACCGGATGCTCGGCGCCCACCCCAAAGTGCACAATGGGGGGTGCAGGGCGTGCAATTCGCCGTGTGGGCGCCCCAGGCAAAGGGCGTCGCGGTCGTGGGCGACTGGAACCATTGGGACGGGCGCCAAAACCCGATGCGCTGTCTGGGGAATTCGGGTGTGTGGGAACTGTTTTTGCCCGGCGTGGCGGTGGGGGCAAAGTATAAATTTGAAGTCGACGGGGTACTGAAAAGAGACCCCTATGCGCATCAGTTTGAGCTGCGGCCGCGCGATGCGTGTGTTGTGGTTGAGGTGGGGCGGAGCGAGTGGGTGCGGCCCCAAGGGCTGGATCGGCCGATGCGGATCTACGAGGTGCATCTGGGGTCGTGGCGCGATTTTGGCGCCGAGTTTCCGAATTATCGAGAGGTGGGGCGGGATCTGGCGGTGTACTGCAAGGAGATGGGCTTTACGCATGTGGAGCTGATGCCGGTTATGGAGCACCCGCTCGACGAGTCGTGGGGCTATCAAGTGACCGGCTTTTATGCCCCCACCTCGCGCTATGGGACACCTGCGGACTTTAAGGCGATGGTGGAGGTGTTGCACGAGGCGGGCATCGGGGTGATTTTGGATTGGGTGCCGGCCCATTTCCCGATGGATGCGGGGGCTCTCGCTCGGTTTGATGGATCGGCACTCTATGAGCATGAAGACCCGCGCGAGGGGCTGCACCCGCACTGGGGAACGGCGATTTTCAACTATGGAAGGTGCGAGGTTGTCAATTTTTTACTTGGTAGCGCGCTGTTTTGGCTCGAGGTGATGGGTGTCGACGGGCTGCGGGTCGACGCGGTGGCGTCGATGCTCTATCGGGACTATGGGCGCAAAAGCGGGGAGTGGATCCCCAATCGGGAAGGGGGCAATGTCAACTTCGAGGCGATGGAGTTCCTCAAGCACCTGAATGCTGTGGTGCATAAGCGGTGCCCCGGCGCGCTTATGATCGCCGAAGAGTCGTCGGCCTTTCCCGGCGTGACGCACGAGCTGGGGTTTGACCTGAAGTGGAACATGGGGTGGATGAACGACACGCTGCGGTACTTCGCAAGGGCGCCGATCCATCGGAAACACCACCAAAATGACCTGACCTTTTCGCTTTTGTATGCGTTTTCTGAGCGGTTTGCCCTCCCGTTTTCGCACGACGAGGGGGTGCACGGCAAGGGAACGCTCTTGAGTAAGATGCCGGGCGACGACTGGCAGAAATTTGCCCATTTGCGGCTGTTGCTCAGTTACCAGATGTGCCACCCGGGTAAAAAGCTGGTGTTCATGGGGACAGAGCTGGGGCAGTGGCGCGAGTGGAACTGCAAGGGGCGGTTGGATTGGCACTTGCTGCAGTATGAACGGCATCAGGGGATCTATGACTTTGTGCGGGCGCTGAATCGGTTTGCGGATCTCCATCCGGCGCTTTGGGCTGACGACTTTTCATGGGACGGGTATCAGTGGATCGACTTCTCCGATGCCGATCGGTCGATGATTGCATACTTGCGCAAAGGGAGGGGCGAGACGCTTGCGATTGTGCACAACTTTACCCCCGAAGTGCGGCGCGACTACGCATGGCAGGTCCCCTTGGGGCGCGAGCTGTTCAACAGCGATGCAAAAGAGTACGGCGGATCGGGGCTGGTGAGCGGGCCCGATCTGGCGCCTCTTGCAACGCAAGTGTTTGAGGTGTTGGCATGACAAAACACGAATATCTAAAACTAGTCGAAGAGCTCATCGAGCACGACAAGCGCTACTACGACGAGTGCCGCCCCACCATTTCCGACTTGGAATACGATCGGCTCATGAAGCAGCTGAAAGAGATCGAACAAGCGCACCCTGAGTGGATTGTGCCCGAGTCGCCCGCGCAACGGGTCGCCGAGGGGCCCACCGAGGGCTTCAAGCAGGCGGAACACGTGGTCCCGATGCTGTCGCTCGACAACACCTATTCGGCCGACGAGGTGGGCGACTTTCTCAAGCGGGTATACAAGCGATTGGGCACCGAGAAGGTGGACTTCGTGTGCGAACTCAAGATGGACGGAACAGCGCTCTCGCTTACCTATGAGCATGGCAAATTGACACATGGGGTGACGC
>CAYGOG010000016.1:0-12868 GCA_964351415.1 uncultured bacterium
GACCGGAAGGGGGTGTTGGCATATGAACCTCTTTGGATTATTGTAGCTGTGATGTTAGCTGAGCGCAAGAAAGAGGCAAAGCAGGCGGCGCTGCGGAGTTTGGCGTCGCGCAGTCAATCGTCGGGAATGCTGCGGGAAAAGCTGGAGCGCAAGGGCTTTGAGGCGGAGGCGGTGGCGTTTGCGATTGCGGAGATGGTGCGGCTGGGGCTGTTGGATGATGCGGCGTATTTAGCGCGGATGGTGGAGCGGGAGATTGAGCGTGGGCATGGGCCGCGGTGGATTGAGATGAAGTTGCGGCGGCAGGGGTTTGAGCGGGGAGAGGTGGAGCGGATGGTGCGGCAGTTGTACCCGCGTAAGCGGCAAGAAGAGGTGGTGGCGCGGTTGAACAAGAGTCCGATGGCACTGTTGAGGCGAGGGTTTGGGTGGGATTTGATATCGGAGTGATGGGGACGCATCACCATCGGGCGCCGCTGAGTTTGCGCGAGGCGATTGTGCGGGCGGTGGAGCGGCAAGAATTTGGGCGGCCGGTCGTGTTGCTCGCTACCTGCAATCGGGTGGAGCTGTATTTTCAGGGAGAGTGTGAGCCGGAGTGGCGCGAGCTATTTCAGGGGCAGGAGTATACGTTGGCGGGGCGGAGCGCATTGCGGCACTTATGCGAGGTGACGGCGGGGTTGGATAGTGCGCTATTGGGGGAAACGGAGATTCAGCGGCAGGTAAAATTGGCCTATTTGAGAGCGGGGGCGTTGCCGAGTGTGTTGCACTTTGCGTTTCAGAAGGCGCTGAAAGTGGGCAAAGAGGTGCGGACGCGTTTGCCAGAGTTGCCGCGGCGCAATCTCGGGAGCGCGATGTTGGCGCTCGTGCGCGCGCAGTGGGACAATTGGCGCGAGCGGCGGGTGATGTTGGTGGGCAATTCGGCGGTGAATCGGGGGTTGATTGCGCTGTTTACGCGGCAGGGGATTACAAATGTGGTGTTGGTGACACGGAGTGTGGGTGTGGAGTTGGGGTGCCGCGTAGTGGGGCGCGAGGCGCTCGGGTTGTGGCGCGAGTTTGATTGGGTGGTGTTGGCGAGCAAGGGCGATGAGGTGCTTTTGCGCGATGAGGGGGGGCCGCTCCGCACGTCGCTGGTGTTTGATTTGAGCGTGCCGCGGCTCGCCGACCCGGAGCTGGGGAGTCGTTTAAGTTTGTGGAATGTGGAAGCGCTCGAGGCGAGTTTAGGCAGGGGGTGCGAGGGGAGTGCGATTCGGGCGCGCGGGCTGCAGTTGATCGAGGACGCGTTGGGGCGTTTGCTTCTCTCGTATCAGCGACGCTACGAGTCCCGCCGCGAGGAACATGTAGACGCGCTCTTGGTGGGCGAAGAACGGCGCTAAGTCGAGCATCCCCATGAAGAGGAGGGTGAAGAGGAGGGCGTAGAGGGCGGTCCCTTCAGGGGAGAGGCGGGTGCGGAGGCCGCGCCAGAGGAGGAGGAGGATAAAGAGGGAAAAGAGGGCCAAGGTGATGAGTCCCCCCTCGGAGGCGATGAGGAGGTAGATGTTGTGCACGGTGTTTTGCCCCTCTTCATATCCCTTCGGGACAAAGCGGGCGAGGTAATAGTCGTACATATTGTAGCCGACGCCGAGGAGCGGATATTCCTGAATCATGGCGACGGCGGTGAGCATCATGCCGATGCGGCCGCGGTCGGAGCCGCGCGCGGTGGGGGAGTAGTTGACGACGCCACCGCGGTGGATGTACTGATCGAGGAGGAGTGTGAATGAAACGCCCGTGACGAGGAGAAAGATGAGGGCGATGCGGCGATGGCGCGCTGTAAAGGGGCGCGATTTAAAAAACCAGATGGCGGCGGCGACGATGAAGCCAAAGATGGCGGCGCGGCAGTAGGTGGTGAAAAAGGCGAAGATGATGGGGATGAGGGAGAGGGCGAGGAGGCGCCGAAAGCGGGATGAGGAAGCAGTGGTGTAGAGTGGAAATACGGAGACGAGAGTCGCGAGGAGAATGCCGCCCAGGACGTTGGGATGGGGGAGTGTTCCGGTGGAGCGGATAACGCCTTGGAACGCGTCAGAGGCGCTTGCGGTGTCGAAGATCCAGCGGCTGCCTCCCGGGACGACGATGGCGGCGAGTTTGTCGAGGTCGAGCGGCTCCATGAGTTGGGGCAGGCCCATCGAGTGCTGGGCAAAATATTGGTAGAGGGCGAGGCACGACTCAAAGAGGCCGATGGTCCATATTGCGAGGAGGACATGGCGCGCCATTTTTTCAGCGGGGAGCTGCGAGAGGGCGCAGGCGAGGAGGATGGGGCAGAGAAGGGGGACGAGGCGCCACAGGGTGATCGCGGAGATCCCGTAGTGCGAGACGGCGAGTGAAAACGCCATCATGGCAAAAAATGCGGTGAGCCATCGCGTTTCTACGGCCAATAGGAGGCGGCGGAGGGGAAGGCGAAACTGCCACAGGGCGAGGCCGAAGACAATGAGGCAGAGGATGTCGGAGGGGTAGAAGAAGAACCGCGGGTCGAGGTGGCGCGGATAGTCGGCGGGGGTGAGCGCTTCCGCCAAGCGGCGGAAGAGGTTCCGGTACTTGTACTCAAACGGGACGATGAAGGCGATTAGCGGAACGAGGAATGCGCTAAAACTCAGCGTGCCCAGGGTAGCGCGGATACGGGATAACATCGCGGATATTCTCCATGCCAGTTGTGAAGAGGACGAGCCGCTCAAAGCCCAAGCCAAATCCGGCATGGGGCACTGTGCCATACTCGCGTAAGTTTAAGTACCAATCGTAATCGGATCGGTTCAATTTATGCTCAGCAATTTTTTTCTCGAGGAGGTCGAGCCGCTCTTCGCGCTGCGAGCCGCCGATGAGTTCGCCGATTTTGGGGACGAGTACGTCCATGGCCGCGACGGTTTTGCCGTCGGGGTTGGCGCGCATGTAAAATGCCTTGATGTGTGCGGGGTAGTTCGTGAGGATGACGGGGCGCTTGCAGTGCTCTTCGGCGAGGTAGCGCTCATGTTCCGACTGGAGGTCGGTGCCCCACTCGACGGGGAACTCAAACGTCTTGGGCGCTTTCTTGAGGATTTCGATCGCCTCGGTGTAGGTGAGGCGCGCAAACGGCGTTTCGGCGACGTGGCGGAGGCGGGTGAGGAGCCCTTTCTCAACCCACTGGTCGAAGAAGTTGAGGTCTTCTGCGCAGTGTTTGAGCGTGTAGTGGAGGCAGTACTTGAGGTACTCCTCGGCGACATCCATGTTGCGCAGCAGGTCGGCAAAGGCCATTTCGGGCTCGATCATCCAAAACTCGGCGAGGTGGCGCGAGGTGTTGGAGTTTTCGGCGCGGAAGGTGGGGCCAAAGGTGTAGATATCGGAGAGGGCGCACGCGTAGGTTTCTCCCTCGAGTTGGCCGGAGACTGTGAGGAAGGTGGGGCGTGTGAAGAAGTCTTGGCTATAGTCTTGGCGTTTGCTGAGGGAGGGGTCGAGGGTGGTGACGCGGAACATTTCGCCGCCGCCTTCGCAGTCGGAGCCGGTGATGATGGGCGCGTGGAAGTAGAGGAACCCCCGCTCTTGGAAAAACCGGTGAGTGGCGTAGGCAAGGGCGTTGCGGACGCGGGCGACGGCGCCAAAGGTGTTGGTGCGGGCGCGCAGGTGCGCAATGGTGCGGAGGAATTCGAACGAGTGACGCTTTTTTTGGAGCGGGTAGGTTTCGGGGTTGCACGCGCCGAGGACGCGCAGGTCGGAGGCTTTCAGCTCGACCGACTGGTTTTTCCCTTGGCTTTCGACGAGTTGTCCGGTGACGAGGAGAGAGGCGCCGGTGGTGACATCGGCGGGGAGCGCGCCGTTGAGGACGATTTGCAAGTTAGCGAGGCAGGAGCCGTCGTTGAGCTCGATGAAGGCGAAGGTCTTTTGGTCGCGGACAGTGCGGACCCAGCCGCCGGCTGTGACAGTAGTCCCCGTCAAGGTAGGGGTGTGGAGGAGCTCATGAATCTTTTTGCGCATAATGTTTGAGTTGGGCGATTTCGTGTTTCCAGAGAGGGGGACCGTCGGGCGTCTCGAGGTATTTCGGGAGCCACTTGGTAGAGGGGTGAGTCATCAAAAAGCGGAAGCACTCGTTTCCGATTTTCCCGTCTCCGAGCGGCGCGTGCCGGTCGACGCGGGAGCCGAGGTCCCCTTTTGAGTCGTTGAGGTGAAAGGCGTAGAGGTGTTTGAGGCCCACTTGTTTGTCGAATTCGGCCAGCACCTGTTTCCAGCCTTCGGTTGTGCGGATGTCGTAGCCGGCGGCGAAGATGTGGCATGTGTCGATTGTGATGCCGATCGGAATTGTCTTTTCGACGCGGTCGACGATGTAGCCGAGGTGTTCAAATTTGTGCCCTACGGAGGTGCCTTGCCCGGCTGTTGCCTCGATGAGGAGGCGGGTGGGGCCTTTTGCGGCGAGTCGCGCGCAGTCGAGGAGGCTTTCGACGATCAGGTCGAGGCACCCTTCGACGGTGTTGTCGGTTGCGGTGCCTGGGTGAAAATTGAGATAGGGGATCTTGAGGAGGTGGCACCGCTCGATTTCGGCATGGAATGCAAGGCGGCTTTTAGCGAGCAGCTCGGGTTTAGAAGAGCCGAGGTTGATCAGGTAGCTGTCGTGGCTCATCACGTCGCCGATGCCGGTCTCGGCGAGCGCTTCTTCCCATTCTTGGATTTCGTCCGCATCGATGTTGCGCCCGTGCCACTGCTTTTGGTTGCTCGTGAACAGCTGAATGGTGGTGGCGCCAATGTCGCGCCCTTCATAGAGCGCGTTCGGAGCGCCTCCCGCGGCAGAGGTGTGGGCCCCAATGCGGAGGACTTTTTTCATGCGACTAGGGTATAACAATGGAGATAATCTGTCATGAAACACGTTCTTTGGCTCATTCCGATTCTCTGCCTGTTGGGCTGGGGGCAAATGCGCGGTCCCGACGGCTTTCGAGAAGAGTGCCTATTGCGGGGGGTGAGTTGGCCTAACCCGCCTCAACATCTATCGCAGGAGGAGATTGCAGATCTCCTCAACCAGCGATTTGCGCTCTTAGGACATGGGACGCAATCGATCGCTCTCCTGGGGGAAGACGGCGTGACGGTGCTGAAATTTCTCCAGAACCGTTCGCTCAAGGGGCGTAAGAGATGGGAGATTCCGTCGGTGCGCGATTTGCTGATGGGGTCGCGCAGTGAAAGGCGAGAAGAAAAACGGCGGCGGGAAGGGCGAGAGGTGCTGCGCCGGTACGCACTTGTATATCAAAAATTTCACAGTGAGACGGGATTACTGTGTACTCAGTTAGAGGGGAACGCGGCCTCTGAGATTCGGGTTGTTTGTGGCGATGGTCAGGAGCGGCGCATCTCTCTGAAGGGGGTTCCTTTTTGGCTCCAACGGCGGATGGAGCCGGCAGGCAGGAGACTGACCCAGGGCAAAGGGGGGGCTGAATTGCGCGCCTTTTGTGAACAATGGATTCGAAAGGGGTTTTGCGATGTGCACTCTCGCGGCATTGCCCATGTAGAAAATTTTGGGTTTATTGGAGATCGCGTATTCCTGATGGATGCAGGGCGGATCGAGTGGTCTGAAGAACAGGAGGCTCATCCAGAAGAGAGCGTTAGGGCTCTCGACTTTTTGATTACCGAGTGGCTGCGGGGGCGCCGTTAATCTCTCGAGTCCAGCTGAGGCAGTTGTAGAGCTGTTGTGCTGCGACGGCGGGGACAAGCGAGGTGTGGCCATAGCCGTGGACGAGGTGGAAACGGGCATTGGAGCTGCCGCTCAAAGGGAGGGCTGAGCTTAAGTCAGCGCCGACGAACGTGTCTTCAGAGCTGGCCCAGAAATCATAGAATCGGCGCGTGCCGAGCGGGAGCGGTTCGCGCACTTTGGCCCAGAGCTCCATGGTCTTATGGCTTAAATGGCGGAGTTCTTCGCGCACGATATTCGAGCAAAACCACTTCGCGAGGCCCGCTTTTTCGAGCAGGCCGATGAGGGGCGTGCCCAGGTGGACCCCTGCAATCGTGGAGACGCGGATCGGGATACCAGGTGCGAGTGTGCGCAGCTTTACTTCGAGCCAGGTGGCAATTCGGCTGCCGTTGGAAAAGCCGACGAGGCAGAGGGGCTTGGTAGGATTTTTTTGGATGTAGTCGAGGATCGGCTTGAGGAGTGGTTGGGCGGCACATTCAAGGGGGCAATCGCCCGCTTTGGGGATGTGGGGGACAAGGACATCGGTGCGAGGGGCGCGCGATTGCAGATAGCCGAGGTGGGACATCCAAGTTGAGGGGTGGCCATTGAATCCGTGGAGGAATACGAAGAGCCCTTCGCTGTTGGGTTTCCAGGCGGGGATCTCATCGCACTTGTGGTAGGTGAAGGGGACTCGGGTGCGCCTATCAAAGGCATTGCGCAGGTGGGAGAACGCTTCGCGGAACAAGCTCAAGATCTGGTCGATGAGCTGTTGCCGCGGCGTCCGCTTGTCCAGAATATACTGGAGCGCATTGTGCCGAACTGCTGAAAACGTAGAAACTTCAAAATTCATAATTTTTCCTTTCTACGCACATCAGTATACCAATTAAGTCATGAAAAACTCACTGTTTTAATCCGTTTCTATGTATTCAATATATTACAACCACAGAGAGCACAGAGGACACAGAGAAAAACAAACAAGCTCTCATTGAGAAACGTGATTTTCCTTTCTCTGTGTCCTCTGTGCTCTCTGTGGTTGTAATTCATTGATCGCCAATAAATTGCACACAAAACCGAATTACGCAACAAGACCGTTTTGAAGAAATGGCTTATTTCTTTTTTAGAGGCCTGCTCTCAGTAGATTATTGAGCCGCGAGCCGTTTCATGAGGTTTTTGTATTTTTTATTTATTTTTTCAAAATGTTCTTCCAAGAATTCGCGCGAAGAATCGTCTACAGATTGAATGGTGATCCCGCCGTTAGGATTGAGGGAAATTTGAAAAGGCGCATTGTCCGCAATTCCTGCAGCCGCCAAAATGCCCTTATCGATGATGAGTGCTCTGCTATTTCCATGTTTAATGAGTCGCTTAACCGATTTTCCCATGTCTACAGTGGTATCACGACAGGGATTTACTGAAACTGGTAGAATCGGGCTATGGCTCTCCTCCTCAGCGCGCAGAAACTCTCCAAGTCGCATGGGACGCGCGCGCTATTTAAAAATATCCATATCAATATCATGGAAGGGGAGCGGATTGGTTTGATCGGCCCCAATGGCGCCGGCAAGTCGACTTTGCTGAAGATCTTGGCCGGGCAGGAGAAGGCCGATGAGGGAGAGCTATCGGTGCGGCGAGGGTTACGCGTGGGGTATGTGCCCCAGACGTGCGAGTTTGCCGATTTGCCGCTCTTGCAGGTGTTGATGGAGGCGCAATCTCCCGATGTGCCCGACTATGAGCGAGAGCAGGTGGGCGAGATGTGGCTCTCTAAAATGGGCTTTCGGGGCGATGAGCCAGTCGCGGGAAAGCTGTCGGGCGGCTGGAAAAAGCGGCTTGCCTTGGCGTGTGAGTTGGTGCGCGAGCCCGATGTGCTGCTCTTGGACGAGCCGACCAACCACCTCGATCTCGAGGGGATCGTGTGGCTCGAGACGTTTTTAAAGCGGGATGCCCCAACCTATGTGCTGGTGAGCCACGACCGGTATTTCTTGCAGAATACGGTATCGCGGGTGATCGAGATCGATTCGATCTATCCGGAGGGTCTGTTCAACATCGAGGGGAACTTCGCAAACTTCCTCGAGAAGCGAGAGGGTTTTTTGGCGGGGCAGCTGCAGCAGGAGCGATCCCTTGCCTCCAAGGCGCGTCGCGAGGCCGACTGGCTGCGCCATCAGGCCAAAGCGCGCACCACCAAGTCGCAGGCCCGCATCGACGACGCGGCGGAGCTTTTCGACGAGCTCAAGGGGACCCGCGCGCGCAATCAGCAGCGGCGCGCCGACATCTCCTTTGTGGGGAGCGAACGGGAGACGCGCAAACTTCTCTCGGCGAAAAACATCGCCAAGCACAACCTTTTCCGCAACCTCGACTTCGTCCTTTCGCCGGGCACTCGCATGGGGCTTATGGGACCTAATGGCTCTGGCAAAACGACCTTGTTGCGCCTCCTGGCCGATGAGCTGGAGCCCGATCAGGGGACGCTCAAGCGCGCAGATGACCTCAAAGTGGTCTACTTCGACCAGCATCGGCTGCAAATTCCGCTCACAACCACTCTGCGCGACGCTCTTTCGCCGCGCGGGGAGTTTGTCACATTTCGGGGGCAGCCGATCCACGTCAATGGGTGGTGCAAGCGGTTTCTCTTTTCGCCGGACCTGCTCGACCTCCCCCTCTCGCGCCTCTCGGGCGGCGAGCGGGCGCGCATCTCCATTGCCCACCTGATGCTGCAGCCCGCAGACGTCCTTCTCCTCGACGAGCCGACGAACGATCTCGACATCCCGACGCTGGAGATTTTGGAAGAGAGCCTGCTCGAATTTCCCGGTGCCGTCGTCCTGATTACGCACGACCGATTCATGCTCGACCGGATTTGCAATACGCTGCTCGCATTGGGAGATCCGGCCAATGCCTCCTTCTACGCCACCTTCGCGCAGTGGGAAGCGGCGCAAAAACCTCCACTTGAAGAGAAGCCTGCGCCCAAGAAAAACAAGCTCAACTACAGCGAGAAGAAAGAGTACGACCAAGTGGAGCGGCGCATCGAGAAACTCGAGAAAGAGCTGCAAGCGGTTACGCAGTCGCTCGAGACCTGTCCCCCCGAGCAGGTGGCAGAGCGGGGCACACAAGTGAAGCTGCTCGAAACGCAAATTGAGCAGCTCTACCTGCGGTGGCATGAGCTGGGACAGAAGTTGAACCGCTAAACGGGGATCTCGCCCACGCCGAGCAAGATTGCGGCATAGAGGAGTGCGCCGAGCAAGAAGGAGGGGAAGCCGCCGCCTTCGCGTTTGGGGAGCTCGTAGTGGAGCACGTTGAGGATCACACCGCCCGCTAAGAATGACACCGTGAGGGCCACAAGTGCGTCGGGGATGTGGGCCCAAATGCCGATCGCATAGCCGGCGAGGAGCGTTGCCACAAGAGCCCATTGCACATGTCGGGCGCGCAAGTCGTGATCGCGCACGAAATAGTGCATCGCCATCGCAATGGTGAAAAGGGCCAGCGGTTGAATTTCGGGGTTTGTGTTGTCGGCCAAACTCGCGCCCACAAATAGGTTGAAGAGCAAATAACCGCTCATGGAAAGCCACGCCGTGCCGCGCGCCTCTTTTCCCTTCTCAATGCCGTAATAGAAGAGCATGCCGAGGAGGGCGATGAGATACGTGTGCCGATCGAAGTAGGGGATGAGCTCGCCGAAGGTGCGCTTGAGGACGGGCTGGCCTTTGCCGAGTGCAGGCAACAAGTCGATGAAGACATAGGCAAACGAGACGCCGCCGGCAAACGACAGAAAGCGGCCGCGCCAGACCCAACCGAGCACCTTCGAGCGGTTGGCGAAAAGGTGGACAGCCCCGAGGGCGAGTGCACAAAGAAGTCCTGATGGCATTTCTCTCAGCATGCCCGATTTCAAAAAAAATGTATGTACTTGCGAAGGTGCCTGATATACTGTACGCTGTGATTTCGATTAAGACGACAAAAGAGTTCGATTCATGGTACAGCTCTCGTACAGTTAGAGATCGGGTTCTGATTGATAATCGGCTCGAGAGGATTCGCAATTCACGCCACTTTGGCGATATGAAATCCCTAGGAAATGGATTGGCAGAGCTGCGATGGCGAAATGGTTACAGAGTCTATTTTGGTAGGCTGAGAGAGAGTTTGGTTTTACTGTTGGTTGGAGGACAAAAAAATGCTCAAGAGAAAGACATTCAAAAAGCGCGGGTTCTCCTTCAACGACATGCCTATCTTGGAACCGAAGAATTTAAGTAAACTGCGAGACCATAATCCCGAACAAATTTTTAAAGATTTCGATGCGATCGCCAGCGCTCTCCTAGAGTGCTTATCTGAGAATGATACAGAATCTTTCATCGAAATCCTAGACGCCTATCTAAGGGTCAATCGGTCCCAAGTCGCAAAGAAAGGGAAAATGGCGCGTTCCACTGTGCAACAAGCGCTCTCTAAAAGCGGCAATCCCACATTAAAGACGATTGCAAAAATTGTGCACCGTTCGTGTCCCATTCGGAAGGTAAGGCGCAAACATAAGCGCGTTGGCAGAGCGCGTTTGGGGAATTAAGGACAGGGATCCCCTCACGGCAGAACGCCACTGAAAGGTAGATTAGAGCATGAAAAACAATACTCTCACCGCACTCAAAGGCGTCAAAGTTGGCCACTCAACACATTTGGACAAACTCACTGGCTGTACCGTGATTCTTTTCAACAAATCTCACAGTGTTGCTTGCGCAACCTATGGTGGCGCTGTGGGTGCATTTAACACCGAGGCACTTAAGTCCGGCAAAACCGACTATGGCATGGCTGGCATCTTTATATCTGGCGGTAGCTACACAGGGCTGATGAGCGCTGCAGAAATTATGGAGTGTATGCGCAAGGACAAGGTTGGACCGCAGGTTTCGGGAGACGTAACCGTGTATAATCCTGCCCTCACCGGAGCTATCGTCTACGACCAAGGCATGCATTTAGCGCCCTTCGATCCTAAGAGCGGACGCGAAGCTTACGAAAACGCGAGCACCAAGCCCGTTATGCGCGGCAATGTGGGTGCGGGAACCGGTACTTCGGTAGGAAAGTTTCGATGGCTTAAAAGAGGTACGCTAACGGGTGCTATGAAAGCGGGAGTTGGGTGTGCTCGTGTTGATATCGGCGGCGGCATTATTGTGAGCGCGCTAACCGTCGTCAACGCTCTCGGAAATGTCGTATTGCCTAACGGTGAAATCCTAGCTGGCAACCGCGACGAGAAGAACAAGTTTAAGATGTACGACGAAGTTGCCGACTTTGTCAGGGGTGATCCGCTGAATACTACAATCACTGTGGTGGGTATCAATGTAGACCTCAAGGCTAAGGAGCATTACGAAAAAGTGGCACACCTTGCCTCACACGGACAAGTGCGAGCGATCAACCCGGTAAACCTGTCGGCAGATGGTGACACTGTCTTTGTTTTCAGCACCGCCGAGTTAAAAGACCCGTTTAATAAGCGCATTGACCTATTCAAAGAGATAAAGGACAACATTAATGTGCAGGTAGATATTATCGGGAACGCGGCTGCTAAGGCTGTACAGGAAAGTATATATGACGCTTGCCGCCAGGCAGAAACTGTTGAGTTTGCCAAAGCGTACAAGGGCGTCATACCGTCGGCTAAGGACTACTCTCCAGACACTATGAAAGGCTACTTTTCAGCATAAACGCGATGAGCGACTTTTTTTGATGGTGGCGCCGCAGATCAACATTACCGGTTTTTGCCCCGCAAAAACATCGTCTGGGTCTTCGACCCCTGACGCAACCCGCGCAGGCGGGTTGCGTCTCCGGCAAAAATGAGATTTTTTGCCGGAGACAGGACTCGAACCTGCACTCGATTGCTCGAAGTAGATTTTGAGTCTACCGCGTCTACCATTCCGCCACTCCGGCATTGGATGTGGAAAAAGGCGCTAGTTTAGCCCTTGGGTCGAAAATCAGCAATAGGCCCCCTCATGAGAATTCTCAACTTGCACGCTGTAAAGTTGCAAATCGCTTATATTAAGCAGTTAACGCACGTAAAGTTGTGGTTTATTTTAATAAACTATTTAGTTATAATAAATGCCAATATGGCGGCGGCAATAGGAGATTCGGACTTTATTAGGATGGCAGCCCCTTTTATGGGGGAGCCGCGCCCTTCTAGGGGGGCTATAGAGTTGGCGTGCGACTATGGGGACGACTATGGGGAACAGTTTTTCATGGTCTATGCGGCGATGACTTCGATCAAGGGGCTGTTCAAAAGGGATATAGCGCGCACATTTGCGAGGTTGTGTTTAGGGTTAGGTGTGTATGCGCCCTTTATTGCGAAGGACATCCCCCATAAGAGGATGGTTACGATCGCAAAGAAATGGGGAGAGAGCGCCAGAACCATCGATGTCACAACGAAAGAGGATCGAGATAGGTTATATGAGTATCAGCGCCTTTTACAGGATGTGGAGGAGCTGTTAGATCAAGGTCCCGAGTGGACGGAGGGGAAGTCCTGCCTGGCTGTGGTCGATCGAGCGGGATACATACAAGCTATTGCAGAGTACAGTACGCCACGGGCGGGACGACCCGGCTTTGTGTACGAATTGGCTACAGCACCCAAGAATCTCTTCGGAGGATGTCGCGGAGCGGGAACAGCGGCGATTCTGGGGATCTTCTTGCGCAACGTGTCTAAAGTGGGTTGCGTAGCTCTTGTGAGTACGTTGACAGCGCGTCCATTCTACGAAAAACTCGGATTTGAACAGCTGAGCGAGACAAGCCCATTGGAGCTTACCTTTGAGAAGGGGATCGCTCTGTGGGCTCGCTATCCGCGGCTCCTAGCATGACACGTTTGTGCCGATCGGCACAATTTCTTAATACATGAGTTCTGTTGCAATGTAAAGCTAGCTTTACAAGGTAAATTGTAAAGATGCGTGTCTTGCTTTACAGGGAGCGGGGGCGGAGGTAAGATTGCCGGCATGGATCAGACGAGCTCGGTTTTGCGCTCCGCGCGGAGTTTCTTTTTAGGGACGCTGTTGAGTCGGTTTGGCGGGATGCTCCGGGATATGGTAACGGCGGCCTGTGTGGGGAGCGGCGCGGAGGTGTCCTGTTTCTTTGTGGCGTTTCGGATTGCCCATGTGTTCCGGCGATGGATTGGCGAGGGGGCGTTTCAGGTGGGGTTTACGCCGCAATTTGAGCGGTTGAGGGGTGAGGGAAGGGCGTTGCCGTTTTTTCGAGATTCGTTTTGGACGTTGATGGTGGTGGTAGCGGGGCTTGTGTTGGTGGGAG
>CAYGOG010000017.1:0-2086 GCA_964351415.1 uncultured bacterium
CAACGGGGGCGGCGACCTCTAGCGCGGGGGGCGGCGTTTGCTGGACAATCCGCGACTTGCGCTTCACGACGATCGCCGACTCGGAGGCAGCGGGCGGCTCAGGCTCAGCAGGTTTGACGACTCGAGCGGCCGGTTTTTTTTCCGCGGCGGGCGCAGCAGGGGCCTTGCCTTTCAATGCCTCTGCGAGCTGAGCGTTCTTAATGTTGAGCTTGAAGTGCTTGGCCAAGAGTTATCCTATCCGTTTCCGAAGTTGTTCCGTGATCCGATCCGCTAGATCGTAATAGTTGACCCCGGGAACTTTTGTCATCAGGTCTGCCGGTTCTGCTTGCATAAATTTGCGCAGAGTGTCGAATCCGGCGCTCGAAATGCTGTCCATGATCAGGCTGCTGATCCCCTCAATCCGGATGGGCTCATCCAGATAGGGATCGGTGTTATCCGCGAGTTCTGCCATTTGAATGGTGAGAACGCGCTGGAATTCGTTCATCTTTTGCACTTCGATATTGCGGCCGAGCATTTCGCCGACCAAACGGGCGTTCATGCCCCGTTTGCCGATGACGGTGGGATAGTCTTCGTCGCTGACCACAATCGCGATGCGCGACTCGTCATACGCCTTGATTTTCCGGACGATGGCGGGGGCGAGGAGGTTGTCGAGCAATTGGATCGGGTCTTCGGCAAATGCGACGACGTCGATCTTTTCATTGTTCAACTCGCGGATGACGTTTTTAATCCGCGTGCCGCGGACGCCGACGCAGGTGCCGACCGGATCGACCTTAGGGTCGAACGACTTGACGGCGATCTTCGTGCGATAGCCGGGATCGCGGGCAATGCGCTCGATTGCGACAGTGCCGTCGTGCATTTCGGGCACTTCTTGATCGAACAACTGCTTCACGAATTCGGGCGCGCTGCGGCTTAAAATCACCTCGGCTCCACCCATCTCGGTGTCGCGCACTTCAAAGAGGAGCGCGTGCACCTTCTCGCCTACGTTGTACCGCTCCATTTTGGGATAGAGACGCTCGGGCAAAATAGCTTCTACTTTGCCGAGATCGACTACGAGGGTCCGTCCGCGGATAACCCGCTTGACGGTTCCGGAGATCAGTTCTCCCATCCGGTGGCGATACTCTTCGTAGATCACGTCGCGCTCGGCACCCCGCAGTTTCTGCTGGATGATTTGGCGCGCCGCTTGGGCTGCGATCCGCCCGAAATCTTCGGGAGCGATCGCGATCTCGAGCCATTGGCCGAGTTCGCACTCGGGCTCAAGGACGCGGGCGTCTTCTAGCGAGATCTCATCGGACGGCTTTTGCACCGTCTCGACGATGAGCTTCTGGGCGTAGACCTCAATCTCACCCGTCTTCGGGTGGATCTGGACCGAGACTTTTTCCCCGACGCCTTTCACGCTCTTGCGAGCGGCGGTTTTGAGGGAGTCTTCGATCGCGTGGATCACGATTTCGCGCTTGATGCCCTTCTCGCGCTCGAGGTACTCAAAGATAGCGAGCAGGTCTTTATTCATTCGTCTTCAGTGTGCGTTTTCTTTTTCTTCTTTTTCTTGTCGCCGCGTCCCATGACAATGTCATCTTCGCTTGCGCCTTTAGATTCGATCAGATGTTCTTTGATCGAGAGAGAAATTTTCTTGTGCTCGGGATCGATCTTGACCACTTTTGCTGTGATCCGATCGCCTTTCTGGAGCACGTCTTCCACTTTGCCAAACGGTTGGTCGGACAATTCGGTGACGTGGATCAGCCCTTCGAGGCCGTTGTCGAGTTGCACAAACGCGCCAAATGCGGTCGTCTTGGTGACGACGCCCTCTACAGTGGATCCCAGGGGGATCGATTGGTCGAGGTTCTGCCAGGGGTTGTTGCTCAACTGTTTGATGCCGAGTGCGATCCGTTTGTTTTCCTTGTCGATGGTCAAGACCACGGCTTCCACCTTGTCGCCCTTTTTGAAGAGCTCAGAGGGGTGTGCCACTTTCTTCATCCAGCTCAAGTCGGAGATGTGGATCAAGCCGTCGACGCCCGGTTCCAGTTCGACGAATGCGCCGAAGTTGGTCAGGTTGCGGATTTCTGCTGTGACGCTGCTTCCGACTGGATAC
>CAYGOG010000017.1:2096-12679 GCA_964351415.1 uncultured bacterium
GATACTTGCGCTCGACTTCATCCCACGGATTGCGTTCGGCCTGTTTCATCCCCAATGAAATTTTGCCTTCATCGGTGTGAACGGAGAGGACAATCGCTGCCACCTCATCGCCCACCTTCACCATTTCGTTTGGATCGGTGATGTTTTGGGTCCAGGACATTTCGCTGACGTGGATCAACCCTTCAATGCCGGGTTCAATCTCGATGAACGCGCCGTAGGAGACTAGGTTGGTGATCTTGCCCTTCACGCGGGTTCCGACGGGGAAACGCTTCTCGATCTCGGTCCACGGGTTGTGCTCTTTCTGCTTGAGGCCGAGCGCAACGCGTCCCTTCTCGCGATCGACGTGGAGGATCATCACTTCGAGTTCTTGGCCCATGTGAACCATCTCGGAAGGATGCTTGATCCGCTTCCAGGTCATATCGGTGATGTGGAGCAAGCCGTCGATGCCGTCGAGTTCGAGGAACACGCCGAAGTCGGTGATGTTTTTGACAATCCCTTTGCGGATCGTCCCCTCTTCGATATGCTCCAGCAACTCGGCTTTCTTCGAGTGGCGCTCTTCTTCGAGAAGTTCGCGTCGGGAGACGACGATATTTTTGCGGTCGACGTTGATTTTCAGGATCTTGAATTCATAGGTCTTGCCGATGAACTCGTCCAGGTTTTTGATGCGCTTGTTGTCGATTTGGGAGCCGGGGAGGAATGCCTCCATGCCGATGTCCACCATCAGGCCGCCTTTGACCTTCCGGAGAACTTTGCCCTTCACAATCGAGCCCTCTTTGCAGTGGTGGACGATGTGTTCCCACTGTCTCAACCGACGCGCCTTTTCTTTCGAGAGGACGATTTGGCCGTCTTCGCCTTCGGTTTGGTCGAGGTAGACTTCGATGTTGTTCCCGACAATTAATTCTTCGGGTTCAGTAAATTCGGCGGTGGGGACAAGCCCTTCGGACTTCAGTCCTACGTCGATGACGACAAAATCTTTCGAAATTTCGACGACGCGGCCGGTTAATATCTGGCCTGCGTTAAGCTGCGATAGAACTTCTTCGCCATCGGCTTTCCCTCCTTTTCCGTAGAGTAGGTCGCGGAACTGACGGGCTTCATTTTCCTGAAATTCCACATCGTCGAGCAAATTGCTCGTGTTCCAGTCGTAGAGAGGGCGCTTAGACATGCTAGAAATTCTCCATATGATTTAAGAATATGCACGCACAGAGACGTACACTTAGGAAGGGAACAGCCTATCAAACCCCCCTCAATAAAATCAAGGCGAGGGTCAGGGAGCTAAATTATTTATGCTATACATGATTTTTTTGAAGGGTATAGAACACACAGGATATGCAGGATCGTCGCGCTAACGCGCGCCGGCAGGATAGGCAGAATAGAAAATCATCCTGCATATCCTGCCCCCGAGCGTTAGCGAGGGGTTATCCTGCATATCCTGGGTTCTCTCTGTTAGATAACTGGGATTGCTGCCGTAATAATAACCTCTTTGTTTGGGTTGAAGATTGATTTTTGAAAGAAATTTTTATAAAAACACTTTTCTTTTTATCTCCCGTTGCCTAAGGTGAGAATTTCTAGAGTTTGCGCTCTAGAGCGGGGAGTGATTAGGATGGGTGTAATGAACACACCAGCCGTTCTAAAGTTCGGGGGAGCGAGCGTCAAGACACCGGCGCAGTTCCACGTCATTGCCCAGCTCATCGCTGACAAGTTAAAACAGTGGCCGCGCCTTGTCGTGGTTGTGAGCGCGATGGGCGATACGACCGACCAGCTACTCAAGCTGGCGCGCGAAGTGCACCCCGAGCCCCCCTCCCGAGAGCTGGACATGCTGGTGTCGGTGGGTGAGCGGATCAGCATTGCGCTCCTGGCGATGGCGCTTAAGCGGGTGGGGGTGGAGGCGGTGAGCTTCACCGGTAGCCAGTCGGGGATTTTGACGACGGGCGACCATACTGAGGCGCGCATTGTCGAGGTGAAACCGAAGCGGATCTTAGCCGCCCTCGACGCCGGCAAGGTCGCCATTGTGGCGGGTTTCCAGGGGATGAGCAAGGCGGGCGAGATCACGACGCTGGGGCGCGGCGGCTCCGACACGACGGCGGTGGCGCTCGCGGTGGGCTTAGGCGCTGAAGAGGTGGTCTTCTTTAAGGATGTGGACGGCATCTACGACCGCGATCCGAAGAAGGGGCCCGCGCGGCGGCTCGCGCGGTTGAGTTTTGCCGAGGCACTCGAGATGACCGCCCAAGGGGCGAAAGTGTTGTGCAATCGGAGCGTGGCGCTGGCGGCGAAGAACGGCGTCAAGCTCCGCGTGGTGCCGTTTGCGGGGACAGGTGAGGGGTCGCTTGTAGGAGAAGGGAGTCGAGGGGAGGAGGTGTACGAATGTTGACACTGGGGCGAGAGCAGCAGCTCGAATTTGAGTTTGGGTGTGGGGAGATCGAGGCGCACTACTATCGAGAGGGCGCCGAGGATCTGATTCGGAAGCTTGTGCCGGAGGATCTGCTGCGGCCGAGCTATCTCGACTTGGCGAGCCAGCGGGCCCGATTTTCGGAGCAGTTGCCGCTCGTCCGATGGTCTGACTTAAGCCGCGCGCCGACGGCCCTGTCGGTGTTGCTCTTGTGCAAGTACCGGCAGAATGCGTCGCAATTCTTCTACGACTTGGTGAGCCGTTGGCTCGTGCCGCAAAATCGGCAAAACGTAGAGCTCTTTTTCGCCTCCGATGTGCGGCTCCCTCACCTGACGGATGATCTATTGACGGTGGCCGAGTTGGTCGTGCACTTGAAGAGTCACCAAGAGGTGGAAGAGGCGCGGCGCAACCTCAAAGGCATCGAGACCGAGCTCAAGCTGGGTGTCGTCTCCCATTACCATGCGCGCCGGATCTTGGAATTCAAAGGGTTATCGCTCGATGGCAAGACGGCGATGATCCAAGAAAAAATCGGCTCGCTCATCCAAAGTCGCAGCAAGGACTTTGATCGTGAAATCTTTGCGCAAATGCAGCAATTTCTTGTGAGTTGCCCAGAAGAATTTAAACGAGAGCGCGATTATCACCACATCAGCCGCGTGATTTCGAACCTGCACTCGATGCACAAACTGCTCGAGCAGTCGGTGGAGACGGTGCCCACCAAGCGGCACGTCATTGCGAAGTTTTTCAAAACCAACCTGACACTCGATCAGGCGAAGCGGCAGAAATCGGTGCTCGGCATTCTGGTGGGGTTGAATTTTCTCCATGAGCATGAGGTGTTCGATAAGGCGCATCTCCTCGACGCGCTTGCGGAAGAGGTGCAAGGGCTGAAATTTGTGCCCCACTCGTACTTCGCCGATAAAGGGCGCGACGGCGCGACGCAGACGATCTATCTCGAAGTGGAGCGGGGCCGCGGCGACTTTAGCCAGGAGGAGATCACCCTCTTGCGCACGCGGTTGCCGGAGCGGCTCAAAAATCACATCGCGCAGCTGACCCATCCGGTTTTTATGCCGCGCAACGAGGAAGAGGTGTTGAAAAACATCCGCTCACTCGCGGGGCAGATCCGCGAGGCGCACGACTTGCCCCATGTGATCCTTTCCTTCGATGAACAGCGGGGCGCTGACCTTAGTTTTACAGTTGTGCTTGCGCATGTCGCCGATCTCACGGCAAGGCCGCTCGGCGAGCGGCTGGGCGACGCGTTTATCCTCGAGCGGGTGCGCAACCTGGGAGCTCTCGGCAGCCGCCACATAAAAGAGGCCGCCGTGTTCCGCGCCAATCTCCCCTCGCGCCTCTTCCAGCGCCCCGATCAGTCGATCGACCTGCCCAAGGCGCGTCTCCATCTCCTCGATCAGATCCAAGGGCGCCTGGGCGAAGTGCGCGACTACAACGGCGGGATGATCCAACGGGAGGCCAATCTCCTCGCGCAGCTCAAGAAATCGCTTGGCAAAGTGGCGCTCGAGCAAGCGCTGCTGCTCGAGACCTTCTTCTACGCCATCCGCCCGGTCGAACTGCGCACCACCTTAGACGTGGAGCCGCTGAAAGTGTGGTTTTCGATGCTCTTACAGGCGATCCGCGGCGGAGATGCGCTCTTTCGGCAAGAGTCGGGCCGCCTGATGGTAGTTGCGCTCAGCGAAGAGCGGGAAGCGGCTCTGCGTGAACTCGGCTCTACCCATATGAGCTTTTCGCTGGAGACGAGCGAGGGACGGGCTACCGGCTACCTCATCGAGACAGACGATGCGGCACTGCAAAATCGGGTCATGCAGCTGTTTCAGGGTTAAGAAACCGTACAAGGGTCGCTTGTCCGTGTGGGGGGCTTGAGTTCCTCGCACCTAATCCCGTAGTTCTGGCAGTACTCAATAACTTTTGCAGTAGACCTAGCAGGCAAAAACTCTAAGTACTCCCGGCTCGTTGTAAAGTCTCCGCGAATACAGGAATCTAACGCAAGCTCCAAGCAGGCCTGTCCGGGAAAGTAAAGTGGATGATAGAAGGCTTGCTCGAGATACGCAAGTCCTCTCGTCCTATCGCGTAATCTTTCAGGTCCGCGAACCAATACAGACCCATAGATGAGGCCTGCGACAACATCGTGGCTGTCAGCTAGTATGCTCAAATGTGCAACGGCATTTTCGTAGCTATAGGTAGGAGCCATTTTTTCTGTGCACGGGTCGTATCGTTCGAGATCCTGAGTTGATCGTGTCAAGAAGTCAATGCGGAAAAAAGACAAGCTTCCATCATCTTGCTCAACGCTGAGAATATCCTGTTGTACGCGGCCGGAAGAATATGTAACAGGACAGCGCATTTTTTCCGCCATTTTCCCGGCGATGCCATTTTCGGTCCCATAACAGGAACCCATTAAGAGTTGCTGTGCGCGGGGCCACCTATCTGCAGGCACTCGGGCGACGTCTTTGTACGTAATGGGTCGTGGAAAACCTAAGCGGGTTCTTGAGCCATGCGCTAGGCAGAAAATTCCCTCCCAAACTCCCTTGGCTTGCTCTAAAAGCGAATCGAGACTATCGGGGTAAATCTCGACGATCTCTCGACCTTTGAATAGCAATTGATAGTTCATTGCGGATGATAGACGGCGATCGCCGCTGATAACCAACCACTTATGCGTAGTGTCTGAAGCTGTTGAGAGTACTGCCATAGGCATATAGAATGGCATAATATAAATTTTAAGTCAATATATATTAAATTATTTAATAATTATGGCGGACTTATGTAAAGCGCGCTTTACAGGGTGTTCTGTAAGGGTTGTGTTCGGGTTATGCAGCGCTTTCAATAGCATCCCATGGTTGAACCTCTTTCGCCCGAAGGCGAGGGAGGTTTCAAAGCCTTCTGACTCGAAAAAGAGGCGACTGTCCCGTAATGTGACAATTGATTTTTCCTTTCGCTTCGGTATATGCTCGAGTCCGTGACGTATCCCTTAAGAATTGAGCCGAGCATTCTCTCAGGTGACTTTGGACGGTTGGCCGATGAGGCTAAGCGCGTGGAGCTGTCGGGGGCCGATGGCCTTCATATCGATGTGATGGATGGCCACTTTGTCCCTAACTTGACGCTGGGTCCCAAGGCTGTCACAGCCATTCGGAAGGCGGTGCCGAAGTTCTTCTTAGATGTGCATCTGATGACATACAACCCGTATGACTTTGTGGAGCGGTTTGTAGAGGCGGGCGCCGATCGGGTTACGTTCCACTTTGAGGCGACCGAAGATGTGGAAGAGACGCTGGAATACATTCGGAAGTGCAACCGGAAGGCGGGACTGGCGTTTCGGCCGGAGACGTCGTTCTCGATGATTCCGAAATACTTGGATAAGTGCGATCTGATTTTGCTGATGACGGTGAGCCCCGGTTTTGGCGGTCAGGCGTTTATGCCAGAGGTGCTGGAGAAGGTGAAGGGGGTGCGGGAAGGGTGCAACCGGCGGCGGATTCGGCAAGGGGGCCTTGTGGTCGATGGGGCGCGGCCGGCAGAGTCGCTGCCGCCGTTCGACATTCAGGTAGATGGCGGCATCAATGCCGAGACGGCGAAGTTGTGCGTAGAGGCGGGCGCGAATGTCTTGGTGAGCGGCACCTATTTGTGGGGGCAGGGTGACTTGAAGAAAGGGGTCGAACGGTTGAGGCAGGTTTCGTGAAAAAAGTTGTGGTCATTGGGGGCGGGACGGGCAACTTTGTCGTATTGCGAGGATTGAAGAACTATCCGCTAGAGCTGACGGCGGTGGTGTCGATGGCCGACGATGGGGGGAGCACGGGGATTTTGCGCGACGAATTGGGGGTATTGCCGCCGGGCGATGTGCGGCAATGTTTGGTGGCGCTGTCCAATTCAAGCCGCCTGATGCGCAGTTTGATGAACTACCGCTTTGAAAACGGCGGTTTGGGGGGGCATAGTTTTGGCAATTTGCTGCTGTCGGCGCTGGAGAAGGTCACGGGGAGCTTTGAGCGGGCGGTGGAAGAGGCGGGGAAAATTCTCAATATTCGCGGCAAGGTATTGCCGGTGACGACGCACCAAACGCGGCTGAAAATGGTGCTGAATAATCGGCGGGTGTTGGAAGGGGAGAAAGAGATCTATTTGTCGCAGGAGTTTGAGCAAGGGTATGCGTCGTTGTATCTGGAGCCGTTTCCCAAGGTAAATCCCCGGGTGGTGGAGGAGATTGCACACGCCGATGTATTGGTGATGGGGCCGGGGGGCTTGCACACCTCCATTATTCCAAATTTGCTGGTGGATGGGGTGGCCGAGGCGATCCGGAAGAGTCAGGCGAAGAAGGTGTTCGTCGTGAATTTGATGAACCGGCGGGGACAGACGACCGGCTATAAGACGAGCGACTATCTGAAGGAATTGGAGCGCTATATTGGGGTCGACGTGTTTGACCATGTATTGCTGAACTCGGAGCCGCCGCCCGAGCATTTGATTGAGGCGTACGCGGAGGAAGGGGACATCGTGGTGAACGATGTGGAGGATCGGCGGGTCATTCGGGCGAATTTCTTGGGCCCGCTGGCAGAGGTGCAACAGAAGGATCTGGTGAAGCGGAATCTGATTCGGCACGACTCGAAAAAATTGGCAGAGGAGATTGTCAAAATTGTGGATCGTATTTGACCTCGATGACACGCTGATCGATACCTCCGGCAGCGTCACGCCGTTTAAGCTGGGAGAGGCGCTTCGGGCTATGGAAAAGGCGGGCCTGGTGAGCGGCCCAGGGGCCATGGAAGAGCTCGTCGCCCTCAACCGTGTGCTGCCCAAGACTTCGGCGTCGGTGCGCCAGTTTGCTTTGAAGCGAGGCGGCGGTGAGGCGGTTGTGGCGGCGGGACTTGAGGCGCTGAGTTCGCCCCTGCCGGACGACTTTCGGGTGGTTTTACGGCCGGGCGCCAAGGAAATCCTTGACTATTGCCGGACAAGGCACACGACTGCCTTGGTGACGATGGGATACGCCCCCTTTCAAAGAGAAAAATTCAAAAAGGCTGGCCTTGACGAGTCCCTTTTTAGTACAATAGCAATCCCTTCCGATTCGATTAAAAAGTCGATTTTCCAATCCTTGGCTGAGCGGTGGAAAGCCCCCCCTCGAGAAGTGGTGGTGATCGGCGATCGGATCGACCTCGACCTGGAGCCCGCGCGCGAGCTCGGCTTTATCACCGTCCATGTGCGGTGGGGGAGGGGACAACAGGTGGCGACGCCCGATTGGGTCAACCACTCGATTGCAGAACTTTCAGAGTTGATGAACATTTTATGACACTAGCACAGCAGATTTCTCCCGGCACAACGCTCAGCCTCGACGGCAAAATTTACCGCGTCGAGTCGAGCGTACGCGTCATGGTGGCGAAGGGGAATCCCTTCTTTAAGGTTAAGTTGCGCAATCTGATCACGGAAGAGATGGTCGAGCGGAACTTTAAGCCCGATCAAGACGTCAAAGAGGTGTCGCTCGGCGAGCGGACGCTCGAATTTCTCTATCCGGAGGGGAAAGAGTTTCTTTTCCTCGACATCGGCAACCTCGAGCAGGTCATGGTTCCCAGCACGGTTCTCACCGATAAAGTGCAATTCCTCAAAGAGGGGATTCAGCTCAAGGCCCACTTCTACGGCGATTCGATCTTTTCCGTCGAGCTGCCGCAGTTCCTCGAGATCATGGTGGTGAAGACCGAAGGGGGCGAGGGAGGCGCGGCGACGAAGAAAGCGGTGCTCGAGACGGGCGCCAAGATCGAAGTGCCGAACTTCATCGAGAGCGGCGACGTATTGAAGATCGATACCCAAACCTGTGAGTATATCCAACGTGTCTAAGATCGATTTAAAAGAGATCCGCGAGTTGATGAAGCTGGCCGAGCAGAGCAAGCTCGACAAGTTTGTCGTGAAGCGGGGCGATTTTGAGCTTCACCTGGAGCGGCACGCGCCCCAGCAGGCGGCCGTGCAACCTCGCGCTCTCCCCGCGCAGCCCCCCGTTGAACAGCCCAAGAGCCTCCCCGAAATAGTGGGGCGCTACGTCACATCTCCAATGGTGGGGACGTTTTACGCGGCGCCGGCGCCCGATAGGCCCCCGTTTGTGAAGGTGGGCGATGTTGTGGAAGCGCACCAGGTGATTTGCATCATCGAGGCGATGAAGGTGATGAATGAGGTCAAAGCGGGTGTGGCGGGCGTTGTAGCGGAGATCTTAGTCGACACGGCGCATCCGGTCGAGTTTGGGTCCAAGTTGATTCGCATCACATGACCATTCACAAAGTACTGATCGCCAATAGGGGAGAGATCGCCGTCCGGATCATCCGGGCATGCCACGACCTCGGCCTCCAAACGGTGGCGGTCTACTCAGAGGCAGATGCCGATGCGCTCCACGTGCACCACGCCGACGAGGCGATCTGCATCGGCGAAGCGCCCTCTGCCAAATCGTATCTGAAGGTCCCGGCGCTGATTGCCGCCTGTGAGATTACGAGCGCCGATGCGATCCATCCGGGTTACGGCTTTCTGTCTGAGAATGCAAACTTCGCCTCTATCGTGGAAAGCTCCGGACTGACATTTATCGGACCCCCCTCGAGCGCAATTGCGAAGTTGGGCGACAAAGCGCAGGCCAAAGAAATAGCGCAGAAAGTGAAGTGCCCCGTGATCCCCGGTTCCGACGGCATCGTTGAGACGGTGGAAGAGGGACTCAAAGTGGCCCGCAAGTTTGGCTATCCGATCTTCATCAAGGCGGTGGCAGGCGGCGGCGGGCGCGGCATTCGGATTGCGCAAGATGACGACGATTTCCGCGGGAAGTTCATGCAGGCGCGCGCCGAGGCGGAAGTGAGCTTTAGCAATCCCGACGTCTACCTCGAGAAGATGATCGCCAACCCGCGCCACATCGAGATGCAGGTGATGGGCGACAAGCACGGCCACTACGCCTATCTGGGAGAGAGGGACTGCACGACGCAGCGGCGCCGCCAGAAATTGATTGAAGAGGCCCCCAGTCCCCGCATCACTGAGAAGATGCGCAAGGAGATCGGCGAGTGTGCCGTTCGGATTGTCAAAGAGGCGGGCTACTGCTCGGCTGGGACTGTCGAATTTCTCCTCGATGAGAAAAACCACTTTTACTTCATGGAAGTCAATACGCGGATCCAGGTAGAGCACTGCGTCACCGAGGAGCTCACCGGCATCGACCTCGTCGTCGAGCAAATTCGGATTGCGCAAGGGGAAAAGCTCTCGTTTAAGCAGAGCGATATCCACCTCAACGGCCATGTGATCGAATATCGGATCAACGCCGAGGATCCCGCCCGCGCGTTTGCCCCCTCGCCGGGCCACCTGGAACACTTTGTCCCGCCCGGCGGTCCCCACGTGCGGGTCGACAGCGCCTGCTACGGCGGCTACAAGATCCCGCCCCACTACGACTCGATGATCGCCAAACTCATCGTCCGCGGCCGCACCCGCGCGGAGGCCATTGCCCGCTCCAAGCGCGCGCTGAAGGAGTTTCATATCCAGGGCGTCCATACGACGATCCCGTTTCACCAATGGATGCTCAACCACGAACCCTTCCTCACGGCCGAATACCCGATCACCTACATCGACCGCCTTCTCGATAAAGGGGAGACCTTTACGCCGTGATTCAACCGCTCATTGCTCCTGAAGCGATCGCCCGCCGCATCCAGACCGTCGCCGCCGAGCTCGACCTCCTGTATGCCGGAAAAGAACTTGTGATTGTGATGATTCTGAAGGGGAGCTTCATCTTGGTCGCCGACCTGATGCGCGCCCTCAAAACTCCTACCCAAGTCGAGGCCATCACCGCCTCCAGCTACGGCGCGCGGGGTACCGCGCGAGGGGAGCTGACCCTTACAGGGCTGGAACGGCTCGAGATTCGGGGGCGCCACCTCCTCCTCGTCGACGACATCTTCGACAGCGGCCACACCCTCGCGACCGTCTCAGAGCGGCTGCAAGAAGGCAACCCCGCTTCGCTTCGGACGCTTGTTTTGCTGAAGAAAAAGCGGCCTCGCGATGTCCCCTTTCTTCCCGATCACATTTTATTTGAGGTCGAAGATCAATTTGTGGTAGGCTATGGCCTCGATTTTAAGGAACAGTACCGCGGCTTGCCCGGTATCGGCGTGATAAAATGAAAGGGATTCTCCTCGCGGGGGGGAGCGGTACGCGCCTGTATCCGGCGACACTTGCGGTTTGCAAGCAGCTCTTACCTGTCTTCGACAAACCGATGATC
>CAYGOG010000018.1:0-8775 GCA_964351415.1 uncultured bacterium
AGCGGAAGCTCCAGCGACGCGAGACGTAGAACAGCGCACCTGCGCCGAACGCCACGCCGAGCGTGGCGGCCCAGCTGGTCAGCAGCAGCACTCCTGTCAGAACCATCGCCATGATGGCGCGGTTTACGGTCTCGAGCAGCAGGGCCATGCCGCGCGCGGCGCGGTAGGGCTCGCTGGTCAGGTTGTGGATGAGCGCGCCCTGCTTCTCGCGCTGCATGGCGTCGAAGAGGGCGGATGGGTCGGTTGGGGTAGAGGTAAACCCAAGGGCATTGTAGAGGGTGGCGATGCGGGGGAGGTCGGGTGTGCGGCTAAGGCGAGCTTCGATGAGGCATCCTTGGGCGACGGCGGCGCCGTGCGGGAGGGTGTAGTTTGAGAGGAGCTCGAGCGCGTGGCCGACGGTGTGGCCGAAGTTGAGGAGGGCGCGGAGGCCGCGGTCGAATGGATCGGCGTCGACGAGGGTGCGTTTGATTTGAAGTGAGGCGGTGATGAGGGCGGTAGGATCGAGGCCCGATTCGAGTTGCGCAAAGAGAGTGGGCGAGGCGATGAGCGCGTGTTTGAAGGTCTCGGCGGTGCCGTTGCGGATTTCGTCTGCGGAGAGTGTGGCGAGAAAAGGGGGATGGAGGAAGATGGCGCGCGCGGGGTGAAAGGCGCCGATGAGGTTTTTCCCGTGCGCGGTGTTGACGGCGACTTTGCCGCCGTAACAGGCGTCGACCATCGCGAGGTGTGTGGTGGGGATGCTGAGGTACGGGATGCCGCGCATGTAGGTGGCGGCGGTGAAGCCGACGAGGTCGAGGAGCGCACCGCCGCCGACGGCGAGGAGGGTGGAGTTGCGGTGGACACCGTGGGCGAGAAGCGCATCTTCGAGGTGTTCTTTGGCGGCGCGCGTTTTGCACGCTTCGCCCGCGCAGATGCGCAAGGAGGGACAGGGCGGCTCCCAGCGGACGTTCTCGTCGACGATCGCAAACGGATGCGCGTCGAGAAACTGCGGCAACGCCGACAGCGGGTGGATCATATGTGCGGAGATTGTATCAAAAGCTGGTGTAGAGTGCGCATCCAATCGGTGGAGTAGGTCTCCATGACGTGGACAATCAGGGTCCAGCCGACGGTGAGGAGTGCGATGCCGGCCCACGACTTGAGCGGCATGCCGAGGAAGACGATTTGCACTTGCGGCGCCATCCGGTTGGCAATGCCGAGGAAGATGTCGCAGAGGAGGAGCGCGATGAGCGCGGGGAGGGCGAGCTGGATCGAGAGCACCATGACGCTGCCGAAGAGGGCGATCACCTTTTGCCAGAAGGGCGATTGCCCGGCGAAGAAGAGGCTCGGTACCCACTGGTCGACTGGATAGAAGGTGTACGAGTCGGCGAGCGCGTTGAAGAAAATAAAGGGACCGCCCACGGTGAAAAAGAGGGCGAGGAGGACAAAGTAGAGGAGGTTGCCGATGGGGCTCGACTCGGTTTGCGTGGTGGGTTCCTGCACTTGCAGCGAAGAGGCGCCGCGCTGGAAGTCGATCAGGTTGCCCGCCGAGGTGGCGACGAGAAACGGGACGGAGGCCATGACGGAGAGAATAAAGCCGATGCCGAGCTCTTTGAGCAGGAGGCCGATGAAGGTGCCATCGAACGGGATGTTCTGCTTGACGAGGAAAAGATTTTGCGGGAGGAAGATCGCGGTGAAGGCGATCGAGAACATCATCTTAATGGTGGGGGGCACCACTTTGGGGCCGAGGAACGGGATGAAGACGGCAATGGGGAGGATGCGCGCGAGAGTTAGGAAGAAGAGCGAGAGGACGGTAATCGGCTCGATGTGGGGGAGCGCGAGCAAGAGTCCCACGTAGTCATCTAGCTGCTCCATTTTGGGATGCCTTGGAAGATCACATTGGTAAACTGCATGATCTCGGCGCCGAGCCAGCCGCCCATGAGCATGAGGGTGAAGACGATGGCGAAGAGCTTGATGGTGAAGGAGAGCGTTTGCTCTTGGATTTGGGTCGCCGCCTGAAAGATGGCGACGAGGAGGCCGAGGATCATGCTGATCAAGATCGGCGGTCCTGAGAGGATCAGGATGAGGAGGAGGGCCTGGTAGCTGAGCTGGATGATCTCTGCGCTAAACATTATTTGAACGTCATAACTAGGCCCTGGACGAGGACGGTCCATCCGTCGATCATCACAAGGAGGAGGAGTTTAATGGGGAGGGCAATGGTTAAAGGCGACAGCATCATCATCCCCATCGCGAGGAGGATGTTGGAGACGACGAGGTCGATCACGAAGAAGGGAAGATAGATGAGGACGCCGATCTCAAACGCCGCTTTGAGCTGTGAGGTGATGAAAGAGGGGACGACGACGATGAAGTCGTTGGGCTTGAGGGCGGTGCGAAAGGGCTCGGGCATGGAGCGGTAGGCGAGGCGGTAGAAGCTCTGGATGTGCTTGCCCTGCGTATTGCGCACGAGAAAGTCGCGGAGCGGCTCTTTTGCTTTGTCGATCACGTTGACGACATAGGTCGCCGACTGGGCTGAAAACATCTCTTTCGGGTTTTGCTTGACGATTACGTCTTGCGAGGCGTTGTACATGAGGACGCCGGTGGGGAACATCACATAGACGGTAAGGAGGAGCGCAATGCCGTTGAGCACTTGGTTGGGGGGCGTTTGCTGGGCGCCGAGGGCGTTGCGGAGGAGCGAGAGGACGACGACGATCTTCACGTAGGAGGTGAGGAGCATGATCGCGAACGGGAGCAGCGAGAGGCCCGCTAAGACGGCGAGCTTGGTGACCATCGAGGGGTTGGCGTTGTCGAGCGGCGTGGTGTCGCCGGTCGACTGGGCGTAGGCAGCAGAGGCGATGAGGAGGAAGAAAAAAAAGGCCCGTTTCATTTCGCCTGATAAAGTTGAAAGGCGGCTTCAAGCGCGCGCCATTGTTGTTCGAGTTGAGCGTTTAAAATGCCCGCTTCGGTTTCGATCAGGCAACCGCCCGGCTCGACGTCGTCCCGCTCCCGAATCGAAAAGCTCTCGAGGTGCTCAAATAATTGCTTGAGGCGCGGCTTGGCCTCTTCGAGTTGGGTGAGGTCGTTGTGGTTGACGTAGAGGATCACTTTTTTGTGCTGCACCACGGGGCGGATGGCGTGCGCGACGATGTCGGCGATCCGATCGGGGTGGAGCTTCATTTCTTCGCCTACGATTTTGCGCGCGGCTTTGAGGGCGAGGGGGAGGATTTGCTCGTGCACCTCTTTCTCGACGCGCTGCAGCTCTTGATTGAGGAGGGCGAGCTGCTCTGTCCACTTGTGGAGGCCCGCCTCAAAGCCGCGCGCCTCGGCTTCTTTGAGGGCGATTTCCCCTTCGGCGGCAAGAGTGCGCTTTTGCTCGGCGGCTTCTTCTTCTGCGCGCGCGACAATTTCTTGCGCAGATGCGAGCGTGGCAAATTCCTCCGCGGGGATGATGTGGGTGTCGGGAGCGGGGTGCACTTCTGCACCTGCAATCAAGGAAAAGAGCTTCGCCATCTTTGTTGAAACTCTAGAAGCTTTTTATATTTTGGGGAAGAAGGAAAGAATTTTATCGGAGGACCAAGCGGCCAATGAAGGGGGCACTTCTTCGGCCAATTTGCAGAGGAGGGTGCCGCGGCCGATGTCGAGTCGGTGGGCGACGTGCCAGAGGAGCGCGGGCGATTCGCGCGAGAGGGCAGCTGCGAGGTGGAGGAGGCCGCGCCGGTGGAGATGGGCGTGGAGGTCGTGGATTTTGTCGAGTTCGAGGATGGGATAGGGAGAGGGATCGGCAGAGGTGGCGAGGTGTTTGAGGTGTTGCAACTGTGTTTCGGTGAGCTGTGCCTGGATCTGCTTGAGCCGCTTGGTGTCGACAATTTGGCGGAGCGCCACGGCGAGGTCGAGGAGCGCGAGGTGGTCGATGAGAGCTTCGAGTTGCCGTTTGGGCATGTGGGTGAGAGGGAGGAGCTGCGAGGGAGGCAGCCACGCGAGGGGGATGTAGCCGTCGGAGAGCGGTTGAAACAGGTATTGGGAGATGAAGTCGCGGCCGAGCGAGGTGAGTGTGGCGGGGGAGACCGTCAGCTGCGGACAGGAGACGACGGCGAGGCAGCAGCTCTGCTCAAACGGGGAGAGCCCTTTGAGGTGGGGCAGAAACCACGACCAGTGGATGTTGGGAAACGGATCTTCGGAAGGGGGTGCGAGAGTATAAGAGGGAAGGGCTGCGAGCGCCGAACGGGTATGGGGAGAGGCCAGTTCGAGGAGCGCAGATCGACGGGAGGGGTCGAGTTGTTCCAGAAAGGCTTTCAGGGCGATTTCTGGCGTCATCAAGACTCAGGCGTTTTGCCCCGATTGCGGATCCGCTCGAGGATTTGCGGATAGAAGAGATAGATGAGCCATCCGAGGGCGCCGCAGAGGAGGAGAATGACGGTGATGAGGGTAAAGAAGAGGGTGCGGAAGTGGACGACAGAGCCTTTGGTCATCACAACGGACCAGAGGGAGACGTGCGATTGCTGGATGTTGCTCATCCCGATGGTCTGCATTTCGGGCGAAAGCGAGATCTCGGCGAGGCGCGAGCGGTCGGAGATGACGGCGACATCTTCAAAGGCAAGTCCGTTGATGCTGGAGGAGACGAGCCGCTTGATTTTTGTCTCGAGGTGGCTGTTTGGATCTTCGAGGACGCCCTGGTGCTTGATGTAGACGGAACCGGTGATCTTGGGCGCCTGTTGTCCGGGGAGGAGCGCTTCGGTATTGGCAGGAAAGGAGATCTGCACATCGGCGTCGAGAATGCCGTCAATTTTGCAGATGGTGTTTTGCAATTGCTCGGCGAGGCCCGCCTGGTAACGGATCGTCTCCTCTTGATCGGAGGACATGAGGCCGCTTTTGGCAAAGAGCTGTAGGAGCGTGGTGCCGCGGTGGCGGGGAAGCCCTTGCCGATTGAGGAGCGCCATTGCGTCGGTCGACTGATCCTCTTCCACAATGATGTTGAACACGTTGGTGGGGGCGTTGCCGGCCGCGCCTTCAGGAGGGGGCGCAATCACTTTGTGTGCGGGGATCCCCTTGGAATAGAGGTAGACGATGATCTCGTTTGCTTCCCGCTCGCTGACATTGCTGACAATCGGTTCATGGGTGGCGCAAGCTGCGAGAAACAACAGGACAAGAGGGAGGAGGCGGTAGAGAGATCGCATACTAGTTGTCCTTATACCAGGTTCGTCCATTGTTTGTGAAACTCTGAATAAGAGAAGCACAGGATGGGCAGGATAACCCCTCGCTAACGCTCGGGGACAGGATATGCAGGATGAAAAATAGTATCCTACATATCCTGCCGGACCCCCGTTAGGGGGGCCGTATCCTGCCTATCCTGTGTTTCTCTAACGCTTTGAAATCCAGGCGGGGCAGGGGCCGAAGCGGTTGAGTAGATAGTCGCGGATGCCGGCGAGGCCGGCGAGGGTGCGCTTGAGTTTGGGACGGCGGGTGGGGATGAGCGCGGAGGGGAGGCGGAGGAGGCTGTGGCGGAGCGCTTTGAGCATGTCGGGCAGGAGCACGCGGCGGTAGAGGCGGCGGCGGTCGCGGGGAGGCAGGTTGCGGGCGACCCAGAGGAGGCGGCTGCGCCACCAGTAATAGTGCATGTGGGGCTTGCCTCCGTGAAAGGAGCTGGAGACTTTGTGCCAGACGCGCGCTTTTGGAGCGGTCCACACCTCAAAGCCAGCGCGGCGCGCGCGGAAGCAGTAATCGGACTCTTCCCAAAAGAGGAAATAGCGCGTTTCGAGGAGGCCAATCGAGAGGGCGACCGAGCGGTGGAAGAGGAGCGCGGCCCCGCACACGTAGTCGACCGGCTTCATGATGTCGTGGGTGCCGTCGTCGGGGAGGCCATTTTCAGGGGAAACGAACTCGCCGATCGCGGGGTTCCAGGTGCCGCCGAGGTGGTCGATGATGTTTCGCTTATCGTATCGTAAGATCTTGGCGCCCAGCACTTTAGCTTTTGGTTGGGCAGAGGCGGCGTCGAGGAGGCGATCGAGGATGTCGGGGGCGACAATCGTGTCGTTGTTGAGGAGGAAGATCCAGTCGAAGTTGTGTTGCAGCGCGTATTGAATGCCCACGTTGTTGCCGCCCGCAAAGCCGAGGTTGGCGCCGGTTTCGAGGAGCGTGACGGATTGTGCGCGGAGTGCGGCGAGCGAATCGTCGGTGGAGCCGTTGTCGACGACGATGATTTCGGCATTGCGATAGGTGAGGTGGCGGAGCGAGGCGAGGCACTCGAGAGTGTCTTGTTTGCCGTTCCAGTTGAGGAGGAGGATGGCGATTTTATCGTGTTTCACGGAGCACTTCGTCGACAGAGATTTGGCGGAGGCAAAAGGGTTCGGGGCACTGTTTGCGCACGCACGGGCGGCAAGTGGGGCGCTTGGCGATGATTTTGGCGTGGGGAGCATGATACGGGCCACAGAGGGTGGGATCGGTGGGGGCGTAGAGGCCGATGGCGGGTGTGCCGACGGCAATGGCGAGGTGGAAGGGACCGGTGTCGTTGCTGATGACGAGCGAGCAGCGGGCGAGGAGGCGGGCGAGCTCTGTGAGGGAGCCTTGAAAAGCGGTGGCGCCGGGGATGGCGCGCGCAATTGCGTCGATCGGTTCGCCCGGCGTGCCGGTGACGACGATCGGGCGTTTCAGGCGGCGGCCGAGCTCGATGAAGTGGGACGCGGGCCAGCGGCGGTACGCCTCTTTCGCGCCGGGGTGGAGGGCGACAAGGTGCGGATCGCGCGTTTCGGCGTGCGGATACGAGAGCGCGCGGGTCGTGATGCGGCCGCCGATGTGCTCGACCATCGCGAGGCGCCGCTCGATTTCGTGTTGGTGGAGGGGCGGAAGCGGGTCGGTCAGCAGGTCGTCGAGCCCTTTGTGTTGACCCGCGGTGCCGACGATGCGGGTGGCGCCGAGGAGGGTGCATCTGGGGAGGACGAGTCGCTGCGAGGTGTGGAAAAGGAGGATGTCGGAGTAGCGGTGGCCCCAGGGCGTGCGGGTGTGGAGGGCGTCGAGGTTGGGATTAGAGGCGAGGAGCTCCGCTCCCAGCGGTGTGGTGAGAAGTTCGAGGCGCGCGGTGGGAAACGAATCGCGCAAGCTTTGGAGCGCAGGCGTGGCCCACAGCGTATCGCCGAGTCCTGTCGTGGAGACGACGAGGAAGGCGCGATCTGAGGTATGGGGACGGATCCACGGTTTTGCGCATTGGAGTGCCGCGCGGATGAGCTGATTTTTCACGTGCGCTAGATTATAGCCGGATCAACATTTGGGTGGGGACAAGCTCCGAAGTGTCGGCGATTTGCGCCAAGGCAGCTGTCAGAGGGGGCGGGGAAATACGAGTGGCGGTGAGTCCCTGCGCGCGCAAAAGGGGAAGATAGAGGTGCTCGATTTCATAGAGCGTTTCGATGTGGTCGGAGGTGAAGGAGATGGGGACGATGGCGACGGGGCGGTTGTGAGTCCAGGTGGGATTGCAACACATTTCGTCGGTGTAGGGGCGCAGCCACTCTCCTTTGCCGAATTTGGATTGGTAGGAGAGGTGTTTGTGTAGAAACGGGAGCGCGCGAACCGTATCTTGCACCTCGAGCGGATAGGGATCTCCTGCGTCGGCAAAGGCTTGAGGGAGGCCGTGCGCAGAAAAGAGGAGCGCGTGATCGGCGTAGGGTTTGAGCTGCTCCGTCCAGGCGGCGAGAAATGCGGGATGGGTGGCGTACGATTTGATCCAGCGGAGTTTGCGGAGCGTGCGGGGGGAGAGGTGGCGGGCGAGGAGGCGCGCGAGGCTACCGGTGGTGGCGTAGGAAAATTGGGGGAAGAGGGGCAAGACGCGGATTTCGGAGGCGGAGGAAGCTTCGAGTGCGGCAAAGGTGGCGGCGTGAGTGTCGGGGAGGTAGCGGTGGAGGGTCAGCGTGGGAAAGGGGAGCGCTTGTGCGAGCGTTTCGGTGTCGAAGTAGATTGGCGAGCGGCCCCCAATGAGGGCGTAGTCGGGGGCGATTTGACGCGCCCGTTTGCGCGCGACGTAAGTGAAGAGGAGATGGTGCAGCGGGCGAGGCAGGCGGGTGCGGATCACATCGCGATCGGTGAGAAGCGCCTTGAGAAAAGTGGGGACCTCGTCGAGAGAACGGGGGCCACCAAAGTTGGCGACGAGGGTTACCACGTATAAACATAGTTGACGGAGAAGATCCCGCCGGCAAAATTGGGCGTATTGCGCCCAGCGACCGTGAACCAAGCTCCCACTAGGATTCCGAGATTTTCGTTCCAGTTGTATTCGACGGCAGGGGCGAGACTCCAGCTGTAACTCGAGCCAGAGCCGAGAGGGGCGGGGGTGCCGTTGGCAAGCGTTCCCTGCGTTCCGGTGAAGGAGGTTTTGTTGGCATACGTGTAGAGCATGTCGCAGGCAAACACCCAGTAATGGTCGATACAGAGCTCAAAGGCGCCGTCGAAGAGCCAGCTGTTGCCGGGATGCACGCGGGCGTCGGTGCCATAGCCACCGCCATACGAATTAAAGCCGTGCACCTTGACAAACGAGGGAATGGTGTAGGCGAGGTTAGCCCTGAGGCGGAGCGGATGGGTGGCCCACCAGAAAAAAGTCTTTTGGGTGTTGAGGCCGATCAACGATTGGAACGAGCCCTCGCCGATGGTTTGGGCGATTGCCCGATCGGGAGTAAATCTCTGATAGCGACCCGTCGGAAACGTCTCGCGCAAGATGAGCTTGAGGTCGGGCGTCGTGAGCGTTTGGCGGCAGAGCGGAAACCCAATTTGGAGGTCAAAATCGCCAAAGCCTCCAGCATTGGTCCCTTGTGCCCAGTTGTTGAAGGC
>CAYGOG010000018.1:8785-11904 GCA_964351415.1 uncultured bacterium
GGATAATCGAGAGGTCGAGCCAGCTGGTGATCCCCGTTTGAAAGACCACCACTGGGTTGAAGGCCACTTTGTCGGGGGCGTTGACAGACTTGTGATCTCCGTTGAACGCAGCGTAATTGTCGATGACGTAAATGTAGGGCTGGATGTTCCCATAACCGGGGGGGATCATCTCGGCTGAGCCGGCGATGATCGGGCCGGTGTAATTGGGGTTGAACATCGCCTCCGCTTTTTTCAGCTCTTGGTTGCCGGTATCGAGTTCTTGCTGCAGCTGTTCAGGAGAGGAACCGCTGGTATCGATCGGCATTTGTTGCTGTGCGAAAATAGAAAGCATAAGATGAGATATTCCCCTTTTTTCGGTTTTTTGACAAAAAGAGTTTATGACAGAAAACGTAGGGGGGCCACTGAGCCCTCAGCAAGCGGCCGAGTATCGGCAAGAATATCGAGAAGGGGCGGACCTCTTTCAGAGGGCGCTTGTGCAGTACAGCGAGGCGGACGAAGTCCATAAACAAGCCGCAATTGAGAAAGTGATGAATCAAGCGCTGATGGTGATGAATCAAGCGGCTGCACAACTCAAGTCATCCACGCTCACCTCGACCAACGAGAAGATTGCACAAGATTATCAGACGTATCAAACGACCCATTCGCCCGCTGCGATTGCCAAGCTCAATCGGGATCTAGACGAAGCGAAAAACGCGTCCCTTTAAAGAGTGTCGTTTAGATGTTTTTGAAAGTTTTGTTGTAAAGCGTCAGGACTAGGACGAAGGCTCCCAAGAGGAGGAGCGAGAGTAACCCGTTCGTTGCAGCAAACGCGATCTTCATCGATTCAATCAGCGAGGTATGGCGCATGCTCCAGGTTTGAATTTCTTCCATGCTTGTACCGATGAGGGCGATGCCCAAAGCTCCTGCGACCGCGCGGAAAGTGGCGATGATGCCATAGGCAATGCCCCATTTATGGGGCGAGATAGTAAACGTAACGGCTGAGTAGATGGGGGTGAAGACAGAGGTGACGCCGATCCCGAATGTGAAGAGGCCGGGGAGCATCCACGAGAGAGAGTTGTCGTTAAAGTGGGCCATCCAGGCAAACGAGAAGATGAGGCACGCAAAACCGAATGCGATGGGGGGGCGAACGCCGTATCGGTCCGAGATATGGCCGGCGATCGGAGAAAATACGATGATGGGGAGAGAGGAGAAAAAAGTGATGATCCCCGTTTTAAAAGGGGAATAGTGGAGGGCATCTTGGAAGTAGAGAGCCCAAAACACGGTGATTGAGAGGACGAATGCCGTTGCGGCGACGCCGATGACGGCGGCGCTGAAATGGGGATGGCGAAAGAGGGTGAGTTCTAAAAAGGGGTGAGCCGCCTTCTGCTCTCTCCGCAGAAGGAGGATCCCGCTGAGAAGCGTCAGCGCGCTTAAGGAGAGGATGGAGGGCGAAGTCCACCCCCACTCTCGACCGTTCATCAACAGGAGGACAAACGAGACCATCGCAGTGGCAAAGTAGGCAAACCCACAAGTGTCGATTTTGCCTTCGCGAAGCGGCGGCTTAGGCACATTGAGAAGGACGAGGCAAAAGCTCACAAGGGCCAGAGGGATATTGACCCAAAAAATCCACGGCCAAGTGTAGCGTTCGACGATAAAGCCTCCGAGCAAAGGGCCCAAGATGAGGAAAATCGATCCGGCGCTCACGTTAATCCCATTCGCCTTCCCCCGTTCCTGGGGTGGAAAGAGCGACATGATGAGGGTTGTGGAATTGGGGAACATGAGAGAGGCGCCGAGCCCTTGCAAGATACGGGAGAGGATGAGGAGAGCGCCATGGAAACTCAGAGCGCAACAAGCGGAGGCCCCAGCAAAGAGGAAAAGTCCGATGCAGTAGACGCGACGGCTGCCGAAGAGATCGCCGAGCTTGCCGCCGACAAGCACGAAAACCGCAATGGCGAGGATGTAGGCATTGACGCACCACTGCAGCACGTTGTCGGAGAGGTGGAGCTGTTCTCGAATGGTGGGAAGGGCAACGGGGAGGATGCTCTGATCGGTGAAAATCATCGCGATGGCGGCCATCATCCCAAGGAGACCGAGCCATTTATTCACAAACGGAACCATGCCCCTCGTTTACTTGAAAAAACCCTTCAGTTTATCGAGAAATTTTTTGCGCTTGGGGAAGTTTTGCGCTGACTCGGATGTTTCAAACGCCCGGAGCAGATCTTTTTGCTTGTCGGTGAGTTTTACCGGAATCTCCACCTGAATGCGGACGAGGAGATCGCCCTGACCGTGGCCGTGGACGTTGCGGAATCCCTTGCCTGAGACGGAGAGGAGCTTGCCCGGCTGTGTGCCTTCGGGGATCGCCAGGCGGACCGATTCGCCGAGAGGCGTCGCGATCTCTTTCTTGCAGCCGAGCGCCGCTTCGACAATGGTGAGGGGGAGCTCGATCATGACGTTGTCCCCTTCGCGCTGGAAGAGATCGTGCGCCTCCACTTCGATGTAGACGTAGAGATCGCCCGGAGGGCCGCCCGCTTCGCCTGCGTCGCCGTGGCCCGCCATTTTCAGACGCATCCCGTTATCGACACCGGCGGGGATGTGCACCTTGATCCGCTCTTTCTCTTTCAACCGACCCGCGCCGCTGCACGATTTGCACGGATCGGTGATCACTTCGCCAGCGCCCTGGCAATTGGGGCAGATGCTGGACATGCTGAAAAAGCCGCGCGATTGATACACCTGGCCGCGCCCTTTGCAGGTGGCGCACTGCTGGATCCCGGCGCGCGTTTTGGCGCCGAGGCCATTGCATGTGGAGCAAGAGGTGAATTTTTGGACGGCGATCTCTTTGTCGACGCCGCGGGCGGCCTCTTCAAAGGTGACGGTGAGAGTCACTTTTTTGCTGGCGCCCTGCCGCGCCGCCCCGCCCCCTTCGCCTTCCATCCCGAAGAACGAGTCGAAGATCGAGTCGCCTGCGCCTCCCCGTCCACCGGCGCCGCCGAAGGCGCCCATAAACGTGCGGAGCGCCTCTTCCATCGAGGAGAAGCCGCCCGGATGGCCGCCGCCTGCAGCGCTGTTGACGCCCGCCTCGCCGTATTGGTCGTAGAGGCGCCGTTTGCTATCATCGCTCAAGACTTCATACGCTTCCGAAG
>CAYGOG010000019.1:0-7535 GCA_964351415.1 uncultured bacterium
TACGTTCCACATCCAGCCGATCCAGGCGATCATGCTCGACTTTCGCCCTTTCCAACATGCCGTGCACCCCGATGTGCTGGTGCGCGCAGGAGATCGCGTTCTTCTCGGCCAGCCTCTCATCCGCGACACAAAATCGGAGCGGGTTTGGGTTTCTCCCGCCTCCGGCACTGTCCTCGAAATTCTCCGCGGCCCCAAGCGCATTCTCGAGGCGATCCGCATTCAAGCCGACCCCACTCCCGAGCTCTATCGGCACCCCAACCCAACCGACCTCGCCGCTACCGGCCTTCTCGCCCATATCCGCATGCGCCCCTTCGATCTACCGGCGCACCCCCACCTGCGCCCCCGCTCCATCTTCATCCGCGGCCTCGAATCGGCGCCCTTCACCCCTTCTGCCAAACTCCAGGTCGCGGGCCGCGAAGCGTGGTTTCAGGCAGGGCTCGACCGCCTCGCGCAAATTGCGCCGGTCCACCTCGTTACCCGCCCCGACTCGCCCCTCCCTCAAAATAATATCGAACACCATACCGCCGAAGGGCCCCACCCAATTGCCCATGCCTCGCTCCACATCGCCCACATCGACCCGATCCGCAAAGCAACCGATGTCGTGTGGATCACCGACGTTCTCGGCGTCCTCGCCATCGGCCGCCAGTGTCTCGAGGGGCGCAGCGACGTCGACCGCGTCGTCGCCTTCGCAGGGGAAGGATTGCCTCCCGAACTCCGCCGCCATGTCTTGATGCGCCCCGGCGCGCAAATCGATCCCGCGCTCATCAGCGGCGATCCGCTCATGGGCCGCCCAAGCCACGGCTTCCTCGGCTGGGGTCACACCGTCGCCTTTTTACTGCCCCCCGCCCCCAAGCGCCGCTTCCTCCACTTTTTCCGCCTCTCCTCCCCCTTCACAGCTACGCGTACCTACCGCTCCAAGCAAACCTTTTCGCCCCTCGCGCACGGCGAAGAGCGAGCCTTCATCGACCCCAACGTCTACGACAAGGTGATGCCGCTCCGCGTCCCCACCGTTCCCTTTCTCAAGGCGCTTATGACCGAGCAGTACGAAACCGCCGAGCAACTCGGACTCCTCGAAGTCGCCCCCGAAGACTTCGCCCTCCCCGCCTACATCTGCCCGAGCAAAATCGACATGATCCCGCTCGTCGAACACGCCCTCCTTGCGCATGCCCGTGAACTTCTTTCCCTCGCATGACCCACTCGAAACCTCCCTCTCCCAGCTCCAACACCTCGAATATCAAGTAAAAAATCCACTCACCCTCAACGCGCAATTGCAGGGCGGCGCGATTGCCATGCCCACAGCGCGGATGGCCGACTCGGGCACCGTCGCGTTCGGCTATTCCCACCTGCCGCCCTACCGCCTTTACACCTTGAGCCTCCAGCTCTTCGAACGACTCGAGCTCACGGGCAATTACTGGCTTTACAACGGCATCCCCGAGCCCGTTTTTGGCCACCTCGGCTTTGGCGACGACGCCGAGCGGGCCGCCAACCTGAAATTCGCCCTCCACCCCAACTTCGCCATCGGCTGGAACGACTTCATCGGCACCATGCGCATGCACTCCACCTACGCCGTCATCACGCATTCTTGGCAAAACTTTGACGTCTCCTTGGGATGGGGCCGCGGTCGCATCGACGGCCTCTTCGGCTCCCTCGCCTGGTCGCCAACGCCCCACCTCTCCCTTATCGCCGAATACGATGGCAACAACTACGCCGAACATCCCCACGAACACCCCGAAGGACGCACGACCGCAGCGCACTTCAACGCCGGGATCCAATGCCAACTCGGCCCCCACATCTCCGCCAGCGCCAGCTCACTCCGCGGCACAACGTGGACCGCCTCCATCGCTGCCCACTACAACCTCGGCTACGCACGCGACCTCTTTCCCAAATCCACCACCTCCTATCACCACCCGATCGACCATGAGCCGCTCGGCCTCGCCCGCTCCCGCGCCGAATTCGCCCACGAACTCGCGTACGCTCTCGATGAACAGGGATTCACACTCCAGGCCCTCTCTCTTATTCCCGACACGCGCGACTCTCTGCGACTCACTCTCCGCAATCCCACCTACCGTTCCGAATCCACCGCATTTCAGCAGCTCACCCAAGTTCTCACCGCACTCACGCCGAATAAAATCGAAATCGTCACCGCTGTCTTCGAGCACAACGGCGTCCCCACTCATGAATACCGATTTCGCACCACAGATCTCCTCCGCTACCGCGATGCACAAATAGGAGCCCCCGAATTTGCAGCGCTCACCCCGCCCCGCCCCGCAGCAGCGCCTCCCTCACAAATAGCGCCCCTCTTTGCACAACCACTGCCTCGCCTCATATTCACCGCGCGGCCGCGCATCAGCACCTACTTGGGATCGCGCACCGGAAAAACAAAATACGCGCTCGCCATTGCAGGCGGCCCCGAAGGATCCCTCTTTGATCTCTACTACCGCATTCTCGCCTCCTACACGCTGCACTCAAGCGCGCAGGACGTCAGCGCACAAGATCGATATAGCCCCTCTATGCTCCCTCAAGTGCGCACCGATACAATCCTCTATCAGCAAGCGGCCCCCTTTCACCTCGAAGAAGCCTTCATTCAACATGCGCACAATCTTGGCCACGGCTGGCTAGGGCGCCTCGCGATGGGTTATTTTGAACTCGCCTTCGGCGGCATGGCCGCGGAACTCATGTACCGCCCCATTGGACAACCGTGGACCGTCGGATTTGAGATCGCCAAAGTGTGGAAGCGCCGCTATGCCGGCCTTGGCTTTACATCCACCATCCCCCGCTACAACGGCACCGAACTCACGTCCATTCCCTTTACAGGAATCCAATACTTCGTCGACTTCTCTGCGCACGTCTATTCCCTCGACTGCAAACTCGCCGTCGGCCAATTTCTCGCCGGCGATCGGGGCGCCCGTCTCGACGTCACGCGCCTCTTCAAAAGCGGTCTCCGCATCGGTTTCTGGACAACTGTTACCGACGGCCATGACGCGATGGGACACCGCCCCTATTACGACAAGGGGATCTCCGTTGGCCTCCCGCTCGACTTTTTCCTTCCCCACCCCTCGCGCAACCACATCGGAACGGCGATGGCCGCCTGGCTCCGCGATGTCGGCGCCCGCAGCGCCACCGGTCGACCGATGTAAAGCCGCTTTACATTGAATCGATTAGCACTGATACTGAATAGGTTAGGATCATATCGGCGCCAGCCCTCTTGATTGAGAGGAGCGCTTCTCGGAACACCGCTGGGGCATCCAAATACCCCAATTGATGCGCCGCCATCACCATCGCATATTCACCGCTCACGTGGTACGCCGCGATCGGCTTTTCGGTTTGCGCGCGCAACTTGGCAATTACGTCGAGATAGAAGAGCGCCGGTTTCACCATCAGCATGTCGGCCCCCTCTTGCTCATCGAGCCGCGCCTCGAGGAGCGCTTCGCGCACATTCGCCGGATCCATCTGGTAGGTACGCTTATCGCCAAAGGCGAGACGCGTGCCCAATGCATCGCGAAACGGCGCATAGAGTGACGAGGCGTATTTGGCGCTGTAGGCGAGAATGGAGGTGGCTGTAAAGCCAGCTTCGTCTAGCGCCTCTCGAATGGCTCCCACCCGCCCATCCATCATGTCGCTCGGCGCCACTACGTCGATCCCCGCATCGGCTTGCACAAGCGCCATTTGCACCAGATGCTCCACTGTCTCGTCATTGTCGATTTCCCCATTCCGCACCACGCCATCGTGGCCATGCGACGTGTACGGATCGAGCGCCACGTCGGCAATCAGACACACTTCGGGAAACTCCCGCTTCAGCGCCCGAATCGCCCGCGGAATGAGGCCGTTTGGATTCCACGCCTCCTCGCCCTCTTCGCTCTTCAACGCGGGATCAATCACCGGAAAGAGGGCAATCGCCTGCACACCCCACCGATGCACCCGCTCCACCTCGCGCAGCAAATCCTCCAACGGCAACCGCTCAATCCCCGGCAATGACGCGATGGCACTCCGCTGCCCCTCCGTCACAAATAACGGCGCGATGAGATCGGAGGGAAGCAGTTCTGTTTCTCGGACAAGGCGCCGAATCGCCGCTGACTTTCGGTTTCTTCGTAAACGCGTGGTGATCATTGCAACTATCCTGGGACTCATTTACCCTACATGATATGGAAGAATTCAATGAGAGCCAATCGGCGATTTTAGAGCAATTCGTTACCAGCACCACCAACAATGTATTTGCGCTGCGCAACCTCCCCGAGGTGATCAAAGGCGCCCTCTTTTCCCGCTATTCCCGCTCTTCTCTCGGACTCCGCTCCCTCCTCTTAAAAGAATTTATTCTCAACGACGAAGCGGCTGTCCAATCCTCTGCCGGCAGCGATAACTTGGTCGCCGTGCAAAAAGCGCAAAATTTTTACGATCGGATTCTCGACGGCTACGGCGACGACTCGATCGGCGAACTCGGCGGGGCTCACCTCGCCCTCGAAGACGTGTCGATGCTCGCCGCAAAAATCATCGAAGATTGCCGCATCGGCGGATCCCCTCTCGAGAAGTCGACCCGCTATATCTACTTCGATCAAAAGGCGAACAACGAGTACCTCTACTATCGGGAGCCAGTTCTCATCGCTTCCGCCTACCGCGATTTGTATCTTAAGACCTGCAATCACCTCTTTGACGTCTATTCTCAGCTAATTCCGCCCCTCACCGCACGCCTTGAGGCGGCCAATCCCTACGATCCCAACACCTCCAAATCGGCCTACACCGCCTCGCTCCGCGCGAAGGTGCTCGACTGCCTGCGCGGCCTGTTGCCCACAAGTGCCATGACCAATGTCGGCGTATTCGGCAACGGCCGCTTTTTCGAATCGCTCGTGCAGAAGATGCACTCCCACAACCTCGCCGAAATCCAAGAATTGGGTCGCAAGAGCTACTCGGAGCTGAGCAAAATTATCCCGTCGTTTGTGCGCCGCGCCGAGCCAAATCACCGCCACTACCAGGGATTTGCCGAATATCACGCGACCCTCAACGCCGACCTGCGCCGTCTCGCCGCTCGCTGCGAGCCGCTGCGCTCGCCCCACACCGGCGTTCGCCTCCTCTACGCCGACCCCGACGCCGCCGTCCGCGTCGGCGCCGCGCTCCTCTATCCCCACTCGCACGCCACCCTCGAAGAGCTCCAACTCTACTGTTCTCACCTCTCCGAAGAGGACCTCATCGAGCTCTTTGAGCAAGTCACCGCCTCTCGCACCAACCGGCGCCACAAGTCGCCCCGCGCCCTCGAGCAAGCGACCTTCACGTTTGAAATCGTCGCCGACTTCGGCGTCTACCGCGATCTGCAACGGCATCGCATGCTCTCGCAAGAACGGCAATTCCTCACGTGCAATCTGGGCTACTTTACCCCCCCTGAAATCGTGGGAACCGATCTCGAAACGCCTTACCGCGAAGCGCTGGAAACCGCGCGCCGCGCCTTCGAAACCATTGCCAATGCGTTTCCCGAAGAAGCGCAATACATTGTGCCGATGGCCTACAATATTCGCTGGTTCTTCCACGTCAATCTACGCGCGCTGCAGTGGCTCACAGAACTCCGCTCTCAACCTGCAGGCCACCCTTCGTATCGCATCATTGCACAAGAAATGGCCCGCCAAGTATCTTCTACTATTCCTGTCTTTGAACGATTCTTTAAATTCGTCGACTTTTCCAGTCACGATTTAGGGCGCCTCGGGCAAGAGCAAAGAAAAGAAGAAAAGCTTTCAAGGACTCTATGAACCGAACTCTAGGGGCTATTTTACTTGTCATTGGGACATGCGTAGGCGCCGGCATTTTAGCCCTCCCCATCATCTCCTCTTTTTCCGGCTTTATGCCAGCCATTCTCACTCTCACCACCTGCTGGTTCTTCCTCTTTCTCTCCGCCCTGTTTCTCCTCGAGGTCAACCTCGCTTCCCCCGATCATTCAAATCTTATCTCGATGGCAGGCAAAACTTTAGGCGTCGTAGGTCAAGTTGCGAGTTGGATTCTCACCAGCCTCCTCCTGTACTCGCTTCTAACCGCTTATATCGCCGGCTCCTCCACCTTTTTCACGCCTTGGCTCCCCAACTGGGCTGCACCGCTGCCTATCCTCGTGCTCTTCGGAATCTTCGTCTACCTAGGAACGGCACAGTCAGACCGGCTCAATCGGGGCCTTATTTCCCTCAAAGCGCTCGCATTTCTCTTTTTAATTATCCTCTTGCCTCGCTATATCCAACCCGCTCTTCTCTCTCACACGGACGTGTCCGGGATCGCCTACGCGCTCCCCGTCACCATCACCGCATTCGGCTTTCACACGATCATTCCGGTTCTCACGCCCTATCTCAACCACAACCGGAAAAAACTGCGCTTCGTCCTCTTTGTCGGCAGCATCATCCCCCTCGGGATCTACCTATTGTGGGACTTCCTCGTGATGGGTTCTGTGCAGCTCCCCGCCCTCATCGCTGCATTTAAAGACGGCGATACTGCGGCAACACCCCTGGTCGCCATGGTGCAAACCGATTGGCTCTCATTTGTCGCCGGCACATTCCCCTTCATTTCCATCCTCTCCTCATTTTTAGGTGTTGCCTTAAGCCTTTCAGACTTCCTTACCGACGGCCTACGCCTACGCCGTTATTCCTATTGGAAAGAGATCGCCGCCGTCCTTACCTTTATTCCGCCCTTTGTCTTCTTCCTCATCAACCCGCACCTCTTTATCTCGGCGCTTTCCTATGCGGGCATGTTCGTCGCGCTTCTCCTCGGCGCAATGCCCGCGATGATGGCGTGGAACCTTCCACACCTTCACCGCTGGCGCCCCGCCATGGTGGCGGTGATCCTCTTCTCACTCGGCATTGTCGTTCTCGACATCCTGCAAGAAACCGGGTACCTAGAATTTATTATTCAACCATATCTGGATACCGTTATGAGCTGAAAAAACTCATGGCGCGTCATCTTCACTCTCAAGGCTCTAAATTGCGCTTCTGTCATCTGCGCAAATAGAGGTATTAATTCTTCGAATCCTAAGGCCCGCTGCAGGTGCCACACAAAGCACTTTAAGCGGGACACCTTAAGTGCATGCCACGATTCCATCAATCGATCTCTCACCATCTTGAAGTCTCGTCGTTTCATCAAGTCTTCAAGCGGCGCAAAGATATCGGGAAGATCTGATGCCCCTTCTGCAAGAAGGGCTCGATAGCGCTCGATCCCTCTCTGTCCTTCGAACGCCGACTTGAGCCAAAACTTGCGCCCATACACGACAAGCTGAACCGGTGGCTCCATCGCCTCTCGACAAAGACAACAGCCCGAGAGGGGTTGACTTTCGAGGGCCTGCAAGGCACAACTCAAGCCTACGTCGTGGCGGTGTGAGGCATGTCGATGCCCCCAGAACGCCCATTTCAAATCTCCTGGCTTTACATATTGTAGAATTTCTCGCACCCAAGGAAGGTTTGAGTTTAGGGGCTCAGCGTGAGCCGATTCTCGGCAGATCGGACAGGTGGTCCAGGCCTTCACTTCGATTGTTGTCAATCTCATAAGTGCCTCACTGTAAGGAGCCACAAGAATCTGCC
>CAYGOG010000019.1:7635-11672 GCA_964351415.1 uncultured bacterium
TCGATTGTTGTCAATCTCATAAGTGCCTCACTGTAAGGAGCCACAAGAATCTGCCCTGCCTCATTTATTGTAAACATTTTTTTAGATGTAAAGCGGCTTTACATGGTGTATCGTTAAGACATGTTTCGGCTCCACTCTCCCTACGAACCGCAAGGCGATCAACCGCACGCGATTGCGCGCCTCACCGAAGGGTTTCGCGCCCACAAAAAATCGCAAGTGCTCTTGGGAATCACCGGCTCGGGTAAGACGTTTACGATGGCCCATCTCGTGCACAACCTCCAGAAGCCGACCCTCGTCCTCGCCCACAACAAGACATTGGCCGCGCAGCTCTACCAGGAGTTCAAGGCGTTTTTCCCTGACAACGCGGTCGAGTATTTCGTCTCCTACTACGACTACTACCAACCCGAGGCGTACATCGCCCGTACCGACACCTACATCGAGAAAGATCTCGCCATCAACGACCGGATCGAGCGGATGCGCCTCAGCGCCACTCGCTCTCTGATTGAGCGCCCCGACACGCTGATCGTCTCATCGGTCTCCTGTATCTACGGCTTGGGCACGCCTGAGTACTACGCGCAGATGGTGCTCCGCCTCGTACAAGGCGACAAACGGCGGCGCGACGACATTCTCCTTCACCTCGTGGAGATGCACTACAAACGCAACGACTTTGAACTCGCCCGCGGCACTTTCCGCGCCCGCGGCGACGTCCTCGAAATCGTCCCCGCCTATGAAGAAACACTCGCCTACCGAATCGAATTTTTTGGCGACGAGATCGAACGCCTCTCCGAGATCGATCCGCTCACGGGCCGCGTAAACAAACGGCTCGACCACATCGCCATTTACCCCGGCTCCCACCACGTCACACCTGAAGCCGTCCGGATGAGCGCGCAGGCCTCCATCCGCGCCGAACTCAAGGAGCGGATCGCCTACTTTACCGAGCACCAAAAACTCATCGAGGCGCAGCGGATCCGCGAGCGCACCTACTACGACCTCGAGATGATCCGCGAGATCGGGTTTTGCAAGGGGATCGAAAACTACTCGCGCCACTTTTCGGGCCGCTCTCCCGGCGAGCCGCCTCCCTGCCTTCTCGACTACTTCCCTCCCGACTTCCTCCTCATCGTCGACGAATCGCACCAAACGCTCCCCCAGCTCCACGCCATGTACAATGGCGATCGCTCTCGGAAAGAATCGCTCGTCGAGTTTGGCTTCCGCCTTCCCTCTGCCTTCGACAACCGCCCCCTCCGTTTCGAAGAGTCGCGCGCCCGCTTTCCACAAACGCTCTACGTCTCCGCAACCCCCGGCCCCTACGAAATCGCAGAGGCGGAAGGCGACGTCGTGCAGCAGATCATCCGCCCCACCGGCCTCCTCGACCCCGAGATCGAAGTGCGCCCCGCCACCGGCCAAGTAGATGACTGCCTCGAAGAGATCCGCAAAGAGGCCCTCCTCGGCGGCCGCATCCTCGTGACTACCCTGACAAAAAAACTTTCCGAAGACCTCTCCAAATACCTCAACGAGATCGGCGTCAAAGCCAAATACCTCCACTCCGACATCGACACCCTCGAGCGGATTCACATCCTCAAAGAGCTGCGCCAGGGAAACTTCGACGTCCTCGTCGGCATCAACCTCCTCCGCGAAGGGCTCGATTTACCCGAAGTCTCCCTCGTCGTGATCCTCGATGCGGACAAAGAGGGGTTCCTCCGCTCTGAAACCGCGCTGATTCAAACCGCCGGCCGCGCTGCGCGCAACGTGCGAGGCCGCGTCCTCCTCTACGCGGACAAAGAAACCGCCGCCATCCGCAAAACGCTCGAAATCACCCGAGAGCGACGCGCCCTGCAACACAAACACAACATCCGACACGGCATCACCCCCACGACCACCTCGCGCCTGCAGAACGCCACACTCGAAGAAACCTTTGGCATCCTCGAAGCCGCCGAACCCGCGCCGGTCAACCCATCGCTCGACGACCTCGAACAAAAAATCAAAGAATGCTCCGCTGAAATGCGCCGCGCCGCCAAAGAGATGCGCTTTGAGGACGCCGCCCGCCTCCGCGACCAACTGCGCTACTTCCAAAGTCTTGAGCTGCTGAAAGACTCTTGATTCGAAACCCCATTTGGTTCAGAATCTCAAGCGATCTATGAAGCTTCAAATCGATACAGAAAAAAACACCCTTTTGTAAACCCTGGAGAAACCGTCCTGATCCCCCTCGACTCAACCCATTACCCATTGGCCCAACAGCTGGCTAAAACGGAATGCTCTATGACTTGCCGGTCATGTCAACACCCCCTCTCTCATACCTTTTGCAACTTAGGCACAACTCCCCTTGCAAATTCCTATTTAGACCGCGCACAACTCCAAAAACCGGAAATCAACTTTCCCCTGCACGCATTTGTCTGCGAACATTGCCTTCTCGTACAGCTCGAAGCCCATGAAACACCCGAAGAAATTTTCAGCGACTATGCCTATTTTTCTTCCTATGCCGACACCTGGCTCTCTCACGCGCGAAAGTATGCCTATGAAATCGTCGCCCGCCTCCATTTAAACGCCTCTCATCAAGTCATTGAGATTGCAAGCAACGACGGCTATTTGCTCCGCTATATCCAAGAACAGGGCATCCCCGTACTCGGGATCGAACCCGCTCGCAACGTCGCCCAAACAGCCCTCGATAAAGGGATCCCGACCCGCGTCGATTTTTTTGGCGTTCAGCTCGCTAAAGCTCTGCTTTCCGAACATGTGCGTTGCGACCTGCTCATCGCAAACAACGTCCTCGCCCACGTCCCCGATCTCAATGATTTCGTGGCCGGGATGAAACTCCTCCTCTCTCCCAATGGCACCATCACCCTCGAATTTCACTATCTCCTCCAATTGATTGCAAAAAGGGAATTCGACACGATCTACCACGAGCATTTTTCCTATTTTAGCCTCCATGCGCTGATGCACGTTTTCGCGCGTCATCACCTCACCGTCTACGACGTCGAAATGCTCACCACGCATGGCGGATCGCTCCGCCTCTATTGCTGCCACGAAGGCCGTTTTTCTCCGACGCCCCGCGTAGCGGATCTCCTTGCCTTAGAAAAGAAGGAAGGACTCGACCAAATCAATCGCTATCTCCATTTTGGAACGGAAATCGAGACCGTCAAAAACACCCTTCTCTCCATGCTCCTGCAATTTAAACGGGAGGGCAAACGGATCGCCGCATATGGAGCTCCTGCCAAGGGAAATACCCTCCTCAACTACTGCGGTATCGGTCCCGAGCTCATCGAATTTACGGTGGACCGCAACCCCCACAAACAGGGGAAATTTCTCCCGGGTTCCCATATCCCAATCCTTCCGCCCGAAGCCATTGCCGAACGCAAACCGGACATTGTCCTCATCCTCCCCTGGAACCTCAAAGATGAGATCTCCGCGCAGCTCTCCTTTGTCCGAGAGTATGGAGGACAACTGATGATCCCCATTCCCACCCCCATGCTCCTCCCATGAAATTCACGCCTCTTCCCATAGAGGGGGCTTACACTATTGCTCTCTCCCCACACTGCGATCTACGGGGTCATTTTTTCCGCAACTATTGCGCAGCCACATTCGAGCAACACGGCATCTCCTTTTCACCTTTGCAAGCCAACGTCTCTCACAATCGCGCTCGAGCCACCTTGCGAGGGCTCCATTTTCAAGTCCCTCCCCACGCAGAATCCAAACTCATCCTCTGCCTGAGCGGCTCGGTATTCGATGCCTTTATCGACCTACGCCCCACATCTCCTACCTATCTGCAATGGAGTACGGCAACTCTCCACTCCCATACGCCGACGCTCCTCTATCTCCCCGCAGGACTTGCACAAGGATTCCAAACACTCGAAGATCATACGACCCTGCTCTACCTCATGGGCAACACGTATGCCCCCGAATCGGCGCGCGTCATCCGCTATGACGATCCCCGCTTCGCCATTCCGTGGCCGCTGCCCGACCCCATCCTCTCCCCCAAAGATCTCGCCTACCCGTGAAACAAGTCATCGTCACCGGCGCCTCGGGCCTCATCGGAAAAGAGG